>CAZIBA010000398.1:0-3359 GCA_964536795.1 uncultured Planctomycetota bacterium
CCGGCCCACCGCGGTGGAACCCACGAAGGATACCCCCCTGACGTCCGGGTGATCGATGAGGGCCTCACCGGCCTCCTGCCCGCCGTGGACCAGGTTGACCACCCCGGGGGGAAAGCCGGCCTCCTCGACGAGGGCGAAGATGGTCGTCATCGTCATGGGGACCAACGGCGAAGGCTTGACCACGTAGGTGTCGCCTGCCGCCACCGCGTAGGGGAGGAACCAGAAGGGGATCATGGCCGGGAAGTTGAAAGGACAGAGCCCGGCGAAGACCCCCAGGGGTTGGCGGAGCGTGTACTCGTCCACGTCCCGGCTGACGCCCTCCAACATCTGCCCCATCGTGAGCGAACAGGCGCCCGAGGCGACGTCCAGGTTGTCCAGGGCGCGGCTCACCTCCATCCGGGCCTCACTCAGGGTCTTGCCGTGCTCCTTCACCAGGACGGTGGCTACCTCGTCCCGGCGGTCCTCCATCAGTTCCCGCAGTCTCATAAGCGGCTTGACCCGTTGGCCAACGGGCGTCCGCCTCCAGCCCGGGAAGGCGGCTGCGGCCGCGGCCACGGCCCGGTCCACGTCCTCCCCCCCGCACCTCGGCACCAGGGCCAGCACCTCACCCGTGGCCGGGTCCGACACCTCGCTTCTATCACGTGCCCCGGCGTCCAACCACTGAGCGCCAACGTAGTTGCACAACGCTTCTGGACTCATCGACTGCTCCCACTGGGAGGACCTCCTTCCGGAGAAGGCCCTTCAGTCCTCTCCTGCGGCCGACTCCTCCGGGTCGTTGTCGGCCCAGAGCCCGCGTTTCAGGGCCTCCTTGAAGGTCTGGAAGCCGTGGGGCTGGGAACTGGTGCAGTTGCTGCAGATCTCACCGATGTCAGGGATGTGCTGACGGATGAGCTGGAGTATCTGCCGGGCGGTGCGAACGTCACCGGGTCTGAGACCAAGCCGCTGGAGTATGGCCCGGTCCCAGGCCTGCAGCTTGCGGGCCTGGGCGGCCGGGTCGGCCTTTCGGCCGCAGCCCTGGGGGCTGCGCAGCGGGCAGATTTCACACACGTCGTCGAAGTCCTCGGCCACGGCTATTTGGAGGTCCGGGTCACCACGGACCTTCTCCAGCAGCGCCGGTATGGCGTTGGCCACCCCGAAATACTCCTCCGCCGAGCGGGCGCCCGAACCTGCATAACAGAGGATGCAGCAGAGGTGGTGGCCGCGAACCCTCACGTCGTACGATCCACCGGACCCGTTGGAGCCACTTGAGAGGACGAGGCATCCGGTTCGCTGGTGCGATCCATCGAATCCGTTGAGCCCGTAAGGGCCGGCGAGGGCAAGGGACTGAGCAGGTTGATGACTCTAACCAGGTGGTCTCGGAGCTCGTTTCGGTTGACCACGGCGTCCAGGAAGCCGTGCTCCAGGAGGAACTCGCTCCGCTGGAAGCCTTCGGGGAGGTCCACACGGTGGGTGAGCTTGATGACCCGGGGCCCGGCGAAGCCGATGAGGGCCTTGGGTTCGGCCAGGATGACGTCTCCCAAGAAGGCGAAACTGGCAGCCACCCCGGCGGTGGTGGGGTCGGTGAGCACGGAGATGTAGAGTCCGCCAGCCTCGCTGTGACGAGCGACAGCGGCCGAGGTCTTGGCCATCTGGGCCAGCGAGAGCATCCCTTCCTGCATCCGGGCGCCACCCGAAGCGCAGAAGATGATCAGAGGGACCTTCTCCGCTGTAGCCAGCTCGATGATGCGGGTCACCTTCTCACCCACCACCGAGCCCATGGAGCCCCCCCGGAACCGGAAGTCCATCACGGCGATGGCGACCCGACGGCCGTCCAGGAGTCCCACGCCCGTGACTACGGCCTCGCCCAGACCCGTCTTCTCACGGTCCCTGGCCGTCTGTTCCTTGTAGTTGACCGGGTGGGTGAACTGCAGCGGGTCGGCGGTGGTGATGTCGGCGAAGTGCTCCTGGAAGGTGCCCTCGTCCAGGGCGATGGCCAGTCTCTGCTGAGCGCCCAGGCGGAAGTGGTAGTTGCATTTGGGGCAGACCTCCAGGAGCTCCGCCACCTGCTTGCCGAACACCATCTCCCCACAGCCCGGGCACTTGAGCCACAGCCCCGGGGGCATGTCCTTGCGCTTCTTGCGGCCGAAGGCCTTCCAGGCCACTGCCTGCTCCCTGTGTCTGCTTCACCGTCCGTCGGAGACCTCGTGAAGCTCCCACCGGGCCGCCGACCCGGAGTGCTCCCACAGCTTCTCCAACTCACCCGCTCTCAGGATGCTTCTCAACACCGCGGCCAACAGAGGTGGCACCACCACGAGCACGGTCTCCCGACGGTGTCGCCGACCAATGCTGACCAGCGCCTGGCGGGCGCGCTCGGAGGCCTGGGCCAAGGTCTCTCCGTCCGGTGGGGCCACCCTGGCGGGGTTCTCCCGCCAGTGTCGGTAGACCCGTGGTTGGCGCAGTTCGACCTCCTCTTCGAGCAGACCCTGCCAGAGGCCCAGGGACACCTCGGCCAGTTCGGCCAGCTCCCGGAGGCCGGCGCCGGTGTGTTCGCCAGCCAACCGGGCCGTTTCCCGGCCGGTCTGGTCGGGGCCGTGGTAGATGACGGCCGGGGCCAGGGGCGCCAACTCACGAGCTGCGTCGGTCACGGCCGAGACCCCCTCCGGTGAGAGGGGAACGTCCAGTCGCCCCCGCAGCCTGCCCTCCCCGTCCCACTTGGTGAGGCCCTGCTGGAAAAGGATCACCTGAGCCACCCTGCTACCCCTCGGCTCCCCCACCAAAGGGTCGCCCTCAAAGGGCCTCTCGACCTCCGGCGCGGGACCTGCAACCCCGAACCGGCGACCTCACCGATCGGTGAGGGCCGCCACCCCAGGGAGCTCCTTCCCCTCCAGGAACTCAAGCGACGCACCACCTCCGGTGGAGACGTGGGCAAACCGTTCGACGAGACCGTACTTCTTCACCGCCGCAGCGGAGTCGCCTCCGCCGATGACGGAGACGCAGTCCGCCTTGGCCAGGGCCTCGGCCACGCCCCGAGTACCCGCAGAGAATGGCTCGATCTCGAAGATGCCCATGGGACCGTTCCAGACCGCCGTCCTGGCCCGGGCAACCCTCTCCTTGTAGAGGACCAGCGTCTCAGGCCCGATGTCCACGCCCTTCCAGCCGTCGGGGATCTCGTCGTGGACCACCTGGGTCTCGGCCTGGGCATCCACCTCCCTGGCCACCAGGTGGTCCACCGGAAGGAGAAGCTCCACCCCCTTGGCCTGAGCCTGCTTGAGCAGCCCGCCGGCCACCTCGACGCGGTCCTCCTCCAGAACGGAGGTCCCGATGGACTTCCCTTGGGCCTTCATGAAGGTAAGGGGGAAATATTAGAAAGAGGGGCTGCG
>CAZIBA010000399.1:0-3359 GCA_964536795.1 uncultured Planctomycetota bacterium
CAAGTGGCTACGTGTGCTGGCGGGATCGGCCTTGGCGGCCTTGACCCGCGTCGGGGTGGAGGCAGACATGAAGAAGCGCAGCCCAGCGCTCGGCCTGTACGACTGGAAGGGCCACACGATCTGGAAAGCCCCGTGAGCAGGCCCGCAGTGAAAGGGGGACGCACATCGTCATCGAGGTCAACGGTCAGCGACACACCTACAGCTCGCGGGACGAAGTTCCACCGGAGTTCCGTCGCTTCCTGCCCAACGCCCATACGGACGTCCGTAGGGACGGATCCGTAGGACCCGAGGACCCCGCTCAGTAGCCGAAGGAGCGCAGGACCCGCAGTGACTCGATCAGGTGGTCGTTGTTCTCCTTGCCGCCCACCTCGATGGCCCCGCGGCCAGTGAAGCCGATGTGAGACAGGGCCTGGCGGATGCCCCTCAGAGGCATGTCGCTCAGCTTCACTCCCCGGGTGCCTTTGAGGTGAATCTGGAAGAGGGACGAGCCCAGCCGGGGGATGCTTTCCAGGGGGTCCTGCCCGGCGCTGGTGTCGTTACCGATGTCGTAATAGATGCCTACCGAGTCGTGGCCGACTGCCCGGGCCACCTCGGCGAGGGCCAGGCCGGTGTTACAGAACTTGCTGGCCGGGATGTGCTCCAGCGCCAGCTTCACGTTCTCCTTCTCAGCGACCTCCGCACAGGGACGCATTCCCTCGCGGAACAGCTCCAACCCCTCCTCCAGTGCATACTCCTCGCCTTCCCACACGGGAAGCAGGATGACCCCGGCACCCAGCCTGCGGGCGAACCCGATCATCTCCGTGACTTCCGCCACCACCTGGCCGCGGCGGACGGGATCGCGGCGGTTCTTGGCAAACTCGGTGAACCCTCCCCAGGTCAGGCTCTTGATGGGAACGCCTACTTTCTGAGTCAGGTCAAGCAGCTCGTCCTCCCAGCCCTCCCGTACCGCAGGCAGGTCCTCCCGACGGAGGGCCAGCTCCAGGAAGTCATAGCCAATCTCACTGAGGACATCGAGCTTCTCCCGCAGCGTTTCCGCCACCACAACGCCTGAGTACACGCCGAGTTCCATTGGAGCATTCCTCCTTGGCCAGGTGCTGCACGAATACGTCCAAACGCTAATCCGAGAAGCACGCTACCACCACACGGATGCGCTGTCAATGCACGGAAAGTATCTTTTCCCCTACTACTTCGTGGTCACTCGGTAGGCGCCGGGCTCCACGGTGCCGACCTCGTCCCGGTACGGACTTGCCCCGAAGTTCACCGTGACCGACGTGCCGTCGCTGAATCTGGTACGCTGCACCGAGTGGTCGGCCGTGAGGAAGGCGTGGGAGAGCATCTCTTCGTAGCCCACCCGCCGGGCCAGGGGGCAGACGTCCCGGTAGGACTGCAGGAACCGGTCCCGGTTGGCGGTCCAGATGTCATCGTTGAACATCCACATGGGTGGGGTGCCGTAGAGGACGTTCCACAGGTCCCGGCGGTCCCACACGGCCGGGACCTTGTTGTTGTAGTCGCCCCAGTACCACTGGGAGACCACGCAGTCGTGGTAGACCAGCTCCCAGAGGGGTACGCGATAGCGGTGACCTACCTGGAACTTGAGGATGGCTTCGGTAGGCTGGGCCACCTCTATCATATTGCGGCCGGCGTCGGGGACACGGTACGGGCCCAGACTCAGCATCCCTTCGAAGTAGTGAAGGTGGGGGACGGCGCAGTCGATGCCGGTCTCCGAACCGGTCACCAGCCCGAGCTCTTGCGACACGTACCCGAGCAGGGCCATCTTGTGGCGCCTGTCGTCGGCTCTGGTGGTGGGATGGTCCGGGTGGTAGCACTCCTTGAAGGCCGAGGCGGTGGTGGTGTCGAGGAATCGGCAGAGGTAGCGCTTCTCCCGCAACTCCTCGGGGATCGTCCGCCTGGCCAAAGCCAGACCCCGAGGCGAGCACCTCACCCCGCCCTGAAAGTTCCCCTGCTTGCTGCGTATCTCCCAGCCTTTGAGCCATTCGCCGCGCGCGTCCAGCACCAGGTCCTCAGGCCAGCCCACGTGCTTACCCCAGGGGGGGCTCCCGGGAGCGTAGAGGTCCTGGTAGTTGTCGTATCGGCTGCTCAGGTACCCCAGGCGGTTGCACAGGTCGACCTCACCGGTGGTCTTGGCATTGCTGAAAAGCACCCACTTCAGGCCCAGCCGGTGGAGCTCCTCGATGACCTCGGTCTTCTTCTCCTGCCAGGTCCAGACGTTGACGGCGCCGATGAGCCTGTCCACGTTGGGGTTGGTCCGGGCCTTCTCCCGCAACGTCACCAGCTTGCCCACCTCCCGCGCATACTCCCGGTAGCGCCTGGCCTGGGCCACGTAGCCACCGTCGGGAAGGAGGACGTAGCGAAGCCGCCGGCCGTAGCCCCACTTCCCCTTCTGGGCCTTCCAGACGGGCTGGGCGACCAGCAGGTCCCCACCCAGCCTGTCGATCCAAAGGAGCATGTCGTCGGGCTTCTCGATGATGGTCATCAGGCCCGGACTGGGTGTGTCCGCTTCGGCGCTGAGGACGCCGCCTTCGGTCACACCGTACCAGGCCATCGAGAGGCCGTGCCCCGAGTAGCCGACCAGTTGGCGCGCAGTGATGGTGGCATCGTCAACTGGGTAGAGGATGCCCTCGTTCATCGGCACCACCAGCCACTGACCCTCCCTCGTGGCCAGGGCGGGTGGGAAGGCCCAGTCGCGACCGAACTCCCCCTCCCCTTCGATGGAGAGGACGACCTCCGCTGCGTCCGCTGCCAACTCCCAGCTCACCGACAGCTCCCGACCCGTCTCCGACCGCCAACCGGAAACGGTGAGCTGGTCTTCGCCCTGCTGCAGGTGCATTCCCACGAATCCGGTCGGGACGTCGACGGGGACGTAGGTTCGTCCGCTGCGCTTGTCCACCAATGAGAAGGAGCCGGTGGCCGGGGCAACGGTGAGGCCGACAGAGTCGGTGGTGAGGGTCCTGGTGGCGGCCTCGTCGAAGTCCCGGCGCAGCGCCGACAAGCTCCCCGCCCTGGTGAGTTCGAGGTCGTCGAACCAGGCCGTGCCGGGCCCCGAGCCGGTCAGCCTGAAGGTCAATTCCCGACAGCCCCTGGGCACGACGAATCGGCGCTCCAAGCGCGTCCAGTCGTGGGTTCCGCCGGTCGAGAGCGCCCCCCAAAACCAGGTGATGACCTTGCCCTCGGCGTCGTAGGGGGTGACGCTCAGGCTCACCTCTCCCTCGACGGCCTCACAGCGCACCCAGCCCGAAATCCGGTAGACCTCCTCGTCGGCGACTTCCAGCCTCTCGCTCTGTCCGAAGCTCCAGTCCCGCTGACCTCGGTGCTCAACTCGAAGGGAGACCTTACCCGAG
>CAZIBA010000400.1:0-3355 GCA_964536795.1 uncultured Planctomycetota bacterium
CCCGGGCCTACGCTCGGGAGCGGGTGCAGTTCGGCACGCCCATCGACCGCATCCCACCGGTGGCCGAGATGCTGGTGGCGATGGAGATGGCCCTGGAAGCGTCGCGCTCGGTGACCTACCTGGCCAGTTGCGTGGTGGACGAGCACCGCGGGCTGCTCTGGCAGATGGCCCGGGACGACCTGGAGAAGGAGCAGCTCAAGGAGCTCAAGCAGCGTGAGCGTCACCTCCGCCGGCTGGCCGGCTTCCTCACCCCACTGGCCAAGTACGTGGCCAGTGAGATGGCCTGCACGCTCACCTACGACGCCATCCAGGTCCTGGGGGGAAGCGGCTTCATGCGCGACTACCCCCTGGAGCGCCTCTACCGCGACGCCCGCATCACCACCATCTACGAGGGGACCAGCCAACTGCAGGTCGTGGCCGCGGTGCGCGGGGTGCTCAGTGGTGTGGCCGAAGGCCTCTTCGTGGAGATGGAAGCCCGGGAGTACCCGGCCGGCAGCATGGGGCTGCAGGGTCAGCTCGGTCGGGCCCGTCAGCTTCTGGCCAAGGCCGTGGCCTACCTCAAAGCCAAGGGTGGCTACGACTACACCGAGATGGTCGCCCGGCCGCTGGTGGACGTCGCCTACGACGTCCTGGTGGGGTACCTCACCTTGAGCGAGGCCAACCACAGCGCCCGGAAGCTGGTCGCCGCCCGCCGACACCTCGCCCGGGCCCTCCCTCGCATCCGCATGAACTGCGCCCTCATCACCAGCGGCGAGCGCTCCACCCTGCGCCGGTTCGACGAGTTGGTGCCCGCACCGGTGGTCGTGGAGTAGCCCAGGGGCCGGGAAGGGCGTTTTTAGCGTTGACAGCCCGGCTCCGGGTGGGGTAGGGTAAAGGTCGCATTGTGAGGGATCCCTGCGGTCAGGAGACACTTGGTACGGCTGGACACGTCCTCTACGATCAGTTCCACCCGACCGGTGGGCGATTAGCTCAGTTGGCTAGAGCGCTAGCTCGACAAGCTAGAGGCCAGTGGTTCGAGTCCACTATCGCCCACCATCCCCGTTCCGTCTCCCGGCGTTTCGTTTCGGAGTCTTGAGGACCGATGGTTCAGGTACATCTGCCGGACGGCTCCACCCGCGAGTGTGACGGAAGCGACTGCCTGCTGGAGCTGGCCCGCGCCTGGCAGCGGGAGCGGGGTCTCCCCGTGGTGGCCCTCCGCCGGGATGGCCAGCTCGCCGACCTCCGCGCTCCCGTGCCCGCTGGGGCCGAGGTGGAGCTGGTGGCCGCTGACAGCGAGGCCGGGCTGGAGGTGCTCCGCCACAGCACCAGCCACGTGCTGGCCCTGGCCGTCCAGCGTCTCTTCGAGGGCGTGAAGTTCGGCATCGGCCCGGCCATCGAGGGGGGCTTCTACTACGACTTCGACGTTCCCGACGGGTTGAAGGAGGAGGACCTCCCGCGCATCGAGGAGGAGATGCGCCGCATCGTCGAAGAGGACCTGCCCTTCCAGCGTACCGAGCCCACCCGGGAAGAGGCCCGGAAGGAGATGACCGAGCGGGGCGAGACCTACAAGGTCGAGCTCATCGAGCGGACCGAGGGGACTCTGAGCTTCTACGGGCTGGGGGAGTTCGTGGACCTCTGCCGGGGACCTCACGTGGCCGCCTCCGGCGACCTCTGCGCCTTCAGGCTCACCAGTCTGGCCGGCAGCTACTGGTCGGGAGACGCCAGGCGGCCCATGCTCCAACGCGTCTACGGGCTGGCCTTCGCCACCCAGGAGGAGCTGGAGGAGCACCTGCACCTGCTGGAAGAGGCCAAGGCCCGCGACCACCGGGTCCTGGGGAAAGAGCTGGAGCTCTACAGCACCCACGCCGAGTTCGGCCCCGGCCTCATCTTCTTCCACCCCAAAGGGGGCTTCATCCGCTACCAGATAGAGGAGTTCTGGCGGCGGGAGCACCTCGAGCGGGGATACCAGTTGGTCTTCACCCCCCACATCGGTTCGGAAGTCATATTCCAGCGCTCCGGGCACCTGGAGAAGTACGCCGACCTGATGTATTCGCCGATGGACATCGACGGCGTGCCCTACTACGTCAAACCGATGAACTGCCCAGGGCACATCCTGATGTACCAGTCCCGGCCGCGGAGCTACCGGGAGCTGCCCCTGCGCTGGGGTGAGTTGGGGACGGTGTACCGGTACGAGCCCAGCGGGACGTTGCAGGGATTGCTCAGGGTGCGGGGCTTCACTCAGGACGATGCCCACATCTTCTGCACCCCGGGGCAGTTGGTGGACGAGGTGGTGGCGGTGCTGGAGCTGGCCGATTTCATGATGAAGGCCTTCGGCTTCGAGTACGAGGTCTTCCTGGCCACCCGGCCGGAGCAGTACCTGGGCACCGTAGAGGAGTGGGACCGGGCCACCGGGGCCCTGGAGACGGCGCTCGCCCGGCGGGGAGTCGACTACGAGATCGACGAGGGCAAGGGGGTCTTCTACGCACCCAAGATCGACATCAAGCTCCCCGACCCGCTGGGCAAGGGCTGGCAGGGGCCCACCATCCAGGTGGACCTCAATCTGCCCAAACGCTTCGGCATCACCTACGTCGGCCCGGACAACGCCGAGCACGAGGTGGTGATGATCCACCGTACCGTCATCGGGTCCATGGAACGCTTCCTGGGGAACCTCATCGAGCACTACGCCGGGGCCTTTCCCCTGTGGCTGGCACCGGTGCAAGCCGTCGTCGTCCCTATCACCGACGACCAGCGCGACTACGCCCACCAGGTGGCCGGACGCCTGCGGGAGGCCGGTCTCCGCATCCGGGTGGACGACCGGAGCGAGAAGGTGGGCCACAAGATACGGGAGGCCACTCTGGAGAAGGTCCCCTATATGCTCGTCGTGGGGAAGCGGGAAGCGGCCGAGGGGAACGTGTCACTTCGGGCCCGGCTGGCCGGCGACTTGGGGCCCGTGGCCCTGCAGGAGTTCGTCGAGCGGGCCGTCGCCGAAGTGGTCGCCAGGGCCCTGCCCGAGGGTATGGAAGCTGCGGCGCCGGCGTGAGCCGGGCTGCCGACGGCTGTGGTTTGGTTGACACAGGGGCCGTTGGTATGGAAAGGGGTGCACATTAGCAAGGACTTGAGGTTCAACGAGCGGATTCGTGTCAGTCCCGTCAGGCTCATCAGCGACAGCGGCGAGCAGCTAGGCGTGGTTCCCGTGGAGGAGGCCCTGACCCGGGCCCGGGAGGCGGGCCGGCTGGCCTATGACATCTCGCGGACCATCATGATGCGGGTCCTGGAGCATCCTGACAGGGAGGGCCTGGTGGCGGCCCAGCAGGCGGCTGACGCCACGGCCGATCTGATTATGCTCAGCGACCGGGCGCTGGCCGCCATGCTCCGC
>CAZIBA010000401.1:0-627 GCA_964536795.1 uncultured Planctomycetota bacterium
CTCCTGTTGGAGCGTGATGATGTCAACCGTCTTCTCGGCGGCGGCCCGCTCCTCTTCCCCGGTGGCCTCCTGGAGAGCGACCTCGGCGGCGGCCCGCTCCTCCTGGAGCCGTTCCTTGTCGGCGGCCACCTCCTTCTTGACTTCCTCGGCGTCGGCTTTGGCTTCCTCGGCCCGCTCTTTCTTTTCCTCGACGCGTTCAGCGGCCTGGGAGATGTCCTCCTGGGTGACGCCGACCATACCCTCCGCCACCTGAGCCCGTCGGCGGACGAACTCCAGGTGCTTCTGGCGCCAGGCCAGCTCGGCGTTGGCCACTTCGATTTCTTTCTTGAGGGAGTCGCGCTGGCGTTCCAGGGCCCCGGCCAGTTGCTTCAACTCGACGGCGTAGCCCGTGGCGGCCTTGCCTTGACGGTCGAGGAGGGTTCGGGTCTCCTCCGACTGGGCAGAGGCCCTCTGCTGAGCAAGAGACGCCGAGACCTCTTCGGCCTTACCGAGGGACGCCTCGCCGTCGGCCTGGACCCGGGCCAGCTTACTGGTCGTGCTCTCCAGCTCGGTCCGGATGGCGGCGAGTCTGCCCTCGGCCACCTGCAGGGCGCTGGCCGCTTCGCTGGCCTGCTCCTGGGCCTGACG
>CAZIBA010000401.1:637-3353 GCA_964536795.1 uncultured Planctomycetota bacterium
GCTTCCTCGGCGGTGAAGGTGACGGTTCCTTCGGTCTCCTGCTTCTCGAACTCCGCCAGAGCAGCGCGGAGCTCCTCCAGCTTCTTCTGGGCGGCCTCCAGCGCGGCGGCTTGCTGGACCTCCTTATCCTGGAGGGCGCTCTCGAGTTCCAGGCGTTCGGTGCGGGAGGCCAGCAGGTCCTTCTCCCGGGAGAGCACGTCTTTTTCGAGGGGATTCTCCGCAGCCTCCAGGGAGGCGGTCACTACCTTGAGCTCGTCCCGAGTGCGCTCCAGGAGGTCCTTGGACCCCTCGCTGGCCTCGGTGGCTTCCTCTCCTTGGACGGGCCCGACCTCCTGGGCCCAGGCGGGGGGCCTCAGCAACAGGCCGGCGACAAGCAGCAGGACGGCAAGGGTCAGGGTGTGGATTGGTAAGGAGCGCATCAGTTATCGATCCCCCTGGAACCCGGTGGCAGCTTCTCCCCCTGTGAAGACACCCAGCATAGCCGGGCCTACACCGGAAATCAACCGCCTGCGTCATCACCCAGACACATCTGAACGGTCACCCCAGAGGTGCGAGGTGAGGGTTCCTCGCTTCCGGCACAACGCCCTTGACGGGCCGTGGTGCCGGGCGGTAGCCTCGGATCAATGGGGAGGAGCACACCGATGCGCAAGCTGCCTGGCTTCCTGGCCATTCTGCTCGTCCTGTCCCAGCTCGCAGGCACCGGGGGAGAAGAGGACGTGACCATCGTCGGACGATACCACTGGGCCAGCACCATCGTCGAGCGAGGCTACAACCAGTCTGAGCCCCGACCACGGTACGTCAGGGGTCCGAGCAGGCCGTACCCGCCTCTCTCCCGCGTGGACTTCACGCCCGACCAGCCCGCTCTGAGTGTCCCCGACCTCAAGGAGCTGGACAGTCTGCTGGCCGCCTTCCGTCGGGAGGGCGTGGGCCTGGAGGAGGCCTGGCTCCGACGGCGGCAGGGAACCGTGGACGCTGAGGTGCTCACCAAGGCCCTGGTCGGTCGGCTGCTCTTCGCCGGGTCGGGGGTGACCAAGGTGGAGCGGGTCGGCCGCCGGTACCTCGCCCTTCGCGCAGCGGCCTCGGCCGGGGCCCTCTACCCCGTCTACGTCTTCCTGGCCCCCCGAGAAGTGGAGGGCCTGCCCAGCGGCCTCTACTGCTACGACGTCCTCTCCCACCGGGTGCACCAGGTGGGCAAGGGCCCATCCGCTGCTCAGGTGCGTGCCACTCTCCCACCGAAGGAGAAGGGCCAACGGCCGGCCTTGTACCTGGTGCTGACGGCGAACTTCGACAACACCAAGATCAAGTACAACGTCAGGCACTACCGCTACGTGCTGCTCGATGCAGGTCACGTGGTCGAGAACGTGATGCTGGAGGCCGCGGCCCACGGCCTGGGGGTTCGGCTGCTGGCTCACTTCGACGATTCGCGCTTGAGCCAGGCCCTGGGTGTTGACGGCTGGTCCGAGGCCCCGCTGGCGGTCCTGGCCCTGGAGACGACCGGGAGTGTGCCGGGCGCTCCTGCACCTCCCGTGGAGGGGTCTGAGGGCCCCCGGCCCGGCGGGCGGCCCGGGCTGCTGTCTTTCCAGGTGCACGCGGCGACCAGCCTGAGGCCCGAGGACCTGGTCGCTCTGGAGGAGGTTCAGGCGGCGACGGAGGAACCACCAGCAGGTGAGGAACTGCTGCAGTTGCCCGGAGGTGCGCCGATCGAGGGCACTCTGGAGGAGGCCATCGCCAGTCGGAGGAGTCGGCGGCGGTACGGACGTCGGGGACTCTCGACAGCGGAGCTGGCAACGCTTCTGGAGTGGTCGGCGGGGTCAGGAAGGGTCCGGGGGCTGCGGCTGTACGTGGTGGTGTCGCGGGTGGAGGGTGTGCCTGCGGGGGTCTATCGCTACTGGTCGAAGGAGCGGGCCCTGGAGCTGGTGGCCTCGGCGCCCGGTGTCAGGCAACTGGGAGAGTCGGTGCTGGGGCAGGAGTTCGTGGCTGAGGCCCCCTGCGTGCTGGTGCTGTTGGCCGACAGCGGAGAGCTGCACGGCCCGCTAAGAGCGCACTGGTACCGCGCCGTACACCTGGCGGCCGGGCAGGCGGGTGAGCGGGTCTACATCGCGGCCGAGGGGTTGGGCTTGGGAACCTGCGCCATCGGTGCCTTCCGGGACGGTGCGGTGGCCGACCTGCTCGCCGTGGAGGAGGGCCAGTGGCCGCTCCTGCTCTACCCCGTGGGTGCGCGTTAGGACGGGGCGTGACGACCCTCTCCCTGCGGGAGGGGGGAGTGGGTGGAGGAACCGGCCCGCCGCCGGGGCCATCACCCGCAGCCCTCCACCAGGTGGGTCACTATCTACCCAACACAGCCCTACCTCACAGCGGTTTCCGCTTGACTATTCCCCCCTGTGGGGGTATGTGGGAGGCTTTATGGAATAGCTCAATCCCTTCCTCGGATGCGCTCTCATCACCTGATGTGGAGGGGCCTTCCGCAGCTCATAGCACCCGGGACGGGCAAGACAAGCGGAGCCTGATCGAACAGGTGGTGCTTACGCTCTTGCCCGGGGGCAGGCACATCTTGCAGTGGACACGGACCGAAGCCCCGGCCGCCGTGCGTCCGGAAAGTGTCTGGGAGGAAAGACCATTGAAAGCCAAGAGTCCTCTGGTACGGACCGGTATTTGGGTTGGAATCTGGGCTGCAACTGCCGCCGTTTCCCTCCTCATTGAAGCGCTGGTTCCCGGG
>CAZIBA010000402.1:0-3340 GCA_964536795.1 uncultured Planctomycetota bacterium
GGTCACCCCCACCACAACCAGGACGGCCGCTGCCGCCACGGCAATGGTCCCCCGTATGCGCTTCTGCAGTACCCGCCCCAAAGACCGGCGTTCAGCCGAGGGGGCCCCCACTTCAGCTTCGTCGAGCACGGCCTGGACCCGGGCGTCCAAGGCCTTGGAGGTGTGGAGCCGGGCACTGCGGAGCTTCTGTTCCAGTTGCTCAAGATCGTCCATCGGAATCACTCCTCAGTTTCGTGCGAAGGGCTTCAAGTGCTTTGCGGTAACGCGCGTACGCTGCGCCTTTGGAGATGCCCTGTAGACGACCAATCTCATCGAACGGGAGGTCACCCCAGATGTGCAGGGAGAGCACTTCACGCTGCTCCGAGGGGAGCTCATTCACTGCCTGCAATACGGCGACTGTCTCTTCTCTCTCGGCGGCCTGCTCAGCGGGGTCATCCACCTCGGGCAGGCTGCTGGCGGAAACAACGTCCAACTTCCTTGTCCGTTGTCTGCGGACGATGTCGATGGCCCGGTTCCGAGTGCAGACGCTGAGGTAGGCGTGCAGGTTGCTCTTCTCCCGCAGCCCTGCGCCGTCGTTGATGAGTTGCCGGAAGACGTCGTGCACCACGTCCTCGGCGGCGTAGCGATCACCGGTCAAAGCGGCCGCCAGCGTCACCAAGCGGTCTTTATGTTCCCGGTAGACGCACGCCACGGCGCCTCGGTGACCGGCTCGTAACTCTTCGTGAAGGATAGAGTCATTCCCCATGCCGAAGTCCGTTCTGACCTTAACCCGCTGGGTCGATCTCTATTCACAAGAACGTTTCAGGAGGCCCTGCGTTCAACGAAAAAGCCAGAATAGTCTGCGCGGTCCCACCCAGCGGTCGGATAGCAGCTATTGCAGAGCTGGCGTCTTAGCGTGGGCTGGTGAGCCAGATGGGGGAGGACCACGCCATTTGGCCGTTGAGCTGGGAGACGCGGACGTAGTAGAAGTTGGTTCCTGGCAGCGGCTGGCGGTCGATGAAGGTGTGTTCGACCGTGTAGGCGGAGCGGGGGACGGCCCGGTGAAGGAGGACCTTGCGGGCGTTGTGCCAGTAGTCGTCGGGGTTGGCGATGGTCCTGGGTGTCAGCTCGAAGCGCTGCCTGACGAGCTCACGGATCTCGCGGAGACCGGCGAAGATGGCAGACGAGCGCGCTCCTTCCCACGTCAGCAGACGCCTTCCCATCCCCTCCACACGGACCGAGAGTTCCGCCTGGCGAGGAGCCCGGACCTCGAGGATGAGGCTCGCGCGCCGCTGTCCTCCCCCGAAACCGGCGCGCTGCCCGGTACGGATGTCGAACCGCACGCCGTCGGCCCCCACGAGGTCTGCCTCCTGGTCGAACCCGGTGAAGCACCGCTCCAACCCAAGGATGCGTCCCTTGCTCACCTTTGCCGTCCCCTGAAAGCGCACGTCTTGCTGAGGCAGGCCGTCGACCGGGTCCGGCCCCCAGCCGAACTCCAGCCGCCATTTGCCCGTTGCAGATGCTCTTGGCCACGACCACCGACCCGAATGGCAGTAGCTGTCCAGCACGTCGCCGTTGCGGATGAGTTCGATGCGGTCGATGGCGTCCGAGCCCACCACCTGGACGTTCGTCTTCACCGGACCCCGGTGCGCGAAGGTCTCTCCCATCTCGTGACCGTGGGCGGTCAGGCGCAGCTCGATACGGTCACCGGTGACGCCGATGGCTCGCCCGGCCAGCAGGGCCTCCCAGACCGCCTCCCTGGTCAGTGGGGTCTCCGACCTCTTCGATTCCCGAGCCCAGACCCCGAAGCGGCCCATCCCCCAGTGAGCTGGGAACCCGTCGTGACTGTCGCTGGAGGCAATGATGCCGAACTTGTGTCCTGACTTCAGGCCCACGACGATGGAGCCAGCCGAGACCCGCGGACCCATGTGCGTGTTGCGGTCCATCGTCGTCGGGGAGAGGACGCCCTCAGAGCAGCCGTGGGACGAGTAGACCTCGGCCAAAGGCGAGAGCTGGCGGTCGTGGCAGCGCCAGTCCTTTCCCCGTTCGCCGGGACGATAGGCGGTGTGATGGGGGATGGCGATACCGGGGTGTCGGCGGAGGTGGGAGTATAGGCCGGGGAGTGTGGGCACGTCGGCCAGTGGTTCGAAGTCGTTGCGGTAGAAGACGTTGTGGTCGCCGAAACGTCGCCGGTTGCCGTGCCACTCGTAGCCCAGGAATGTGACGAACCGACCGGGGTCGTTGGTGTCGGCCACGGCCTGCTGGACCTTCTTCCACAGGGGGTCGAACTCGTCCCGATGGCGCACAGACTCCACCCGGAGACCGTTCTGGTCGAACCAGACGAAGGGATAGAAGGCGATGGGGAAGACGTCCAGGTGCTGGCGAGCGGCCGAGAAGGTCCGGTCGAGTCCCTCGATGTGCTCGGGGTGCACGTTGACGTGGGCATCGCCCCAGAAGAGCTCGCAGTCCATCTTTCTCCTCGCGGATTCAGACCTTCTTCAACTCTATCAGGTCGTGCTGGGCGAGGGCCTCGAAGACCTCCACCAGGTCCCAGTGCTCGGCGCCGGTCTCCTGGGCGGTGAGGCGGATGACCTCGGCCAGGGTGCGTTCGCCGTCACACCACCAGAAGGCGCGGTGAAGGACGCCGTCCCAGCGGGCGCTGGCGAACTTGCGGCGCTTGGCCCTGGGGATGGGGTCCAGGGTGGGGGTGCCGATGGCCGTGCGGACGGGGATCAGCTTCTCGGCCCGTCGCTCGGGGGCGGTCTTCCGTCGGGCCACCTTCTGGAGCTTTCCCCGGAGGTGTGCCGAACGGACGCCTGCCTCACGGTCCAAGCTCTTGGTCTCCTCGGCGGCCCTGGCCCTGAGCTCTTTGGTGAGCCCGTCCAGAGCACCTCTGAGGTGCTTCTCCTCGTCCTTGCTCAGCAGCGTTTTGGCTGATTGCACGGCCTGGAGCTGACGGTCGCGGACGTAGGCCAGGCGCTCGCGGGCGTCCTCCAGCGCTTCGCCCAGCACCCGGACCGACCGGCTGGTCGTGATGCGGGTGAGAAGTGTCTGGGCCTCGCCGGCCAGGGCAGACTTGCCCTCGGTCGCTGCCAGTTGAGCCAGCCAGTAGGCCTCCTTGGGACCGGCCGAGGCGATGAAGTAGAGGTAGGTGGCCGCGAAGGTGGAGAGGAGCTTGAGGGCGTTGGTGTCCACGGTCTCGTCGCTGTCTCCGGTGGTGTGCCAGTAGAGGTCTTTGACGGCCGGCTGGATGCTTACCGTGGGGATGTCGATGGTGGGGTCAACGATGATGTTGTCGGTGAGGCCGAAGGGGGTTGGCATCCAGCGGTAGCGGGGGGCGGAGGCGTTGAAGTACCTGCGA
>CAZIBA010000403.1:0-3338 GCA_964536795.1 uncultured Planctomycetota bacterium
CGGCCACCGGAAGCTGGTGCTGCGGAAGGACGGTTTCGAAACCGCCGGAAAGACTATCGAGGTGAAGGCCCCCCTCCATTCCGTCTTTCCGCTGGACATCTTCTTCGACCTCATCTGGCCCCTGACCATCGAAGAGAACCACGCCTACGACGTCGTCCTCCAGCCGAGAACCAAGCCCGACCCGGAGAAGCTCATCTTCCGGGCCCGCGAACTGCGGGAGAAGCTCCAGTCGGGTGAGTAGAGCCCGTCAAGACCACCACGCCCCTGCTCGGTCAGTCGGCCTGTATGGCCTGGACGATCCGCTGACGATAGGTCTCCATCTCACCTTCACGGTAGCTCCCCGGCCGCCATTCCAGGCGGAGGTCGTCGCCCGTTCGTCGGGGGATGAGGTGGAGGTGCAGGTGCGGGACGAGCTGTCCGGCCGGTCGGCCGGAATTGAGCAGGACGTTCAGCCCCCCGGCCTCGGTGGCCTGGATCACCCCCCGGGCCACCCGAGGAAGGGCCTGGGCCAGGGAGGCGAGCACCTGGGGGTCGGCTTCCAGCAGGTCGGGGACGTGCGTCTTGCTCACCAGCAAGGTGTGCCCGGGAGCGACCGGGTTGATGTCCAGAATGGCCAGTACGTCGTCCGTCTCGTAGACAACGGCCGAGGGCAGTTCCCCGGCCACGATCCTACAGAAGATGCAGTCAGTCATTCTTCTCCGCATCGGCCCCGGAGTCGGTGTCCTCCGCGACAGCCGGCTCCCCCTCAAGCTCGGCGGGGGTGTCCGCGTCCTGCTCGGTGGGGGCCTGCTCATCGGCGGTCGGCGCCTGGTCCTGTTCGGGTACCTCCTCGACCACGACCGGTTTGGAGGCCGGTCGCTCGGCCAGTTCTTCGGTCACCAGCTCCAGGCGGGCCCTGGGGGCGGCGTCGCCCAGACGGGGTTTGGAGAACTTGAGCAGGCGGGTGTAGCCGCCCGGTCGGTCGGCGAAGCGCGGGCCGATGTCCTCGAAGAGCTTGGTCACCAGCTCCCGGTCGTGACCGAGAATGCCGAGGGCCCGACGGATAGCGGCCAGGGAACGCGTCCGCCCCAGGGAGATGAGTTTCTCCACCCGCGGTTGCATCTCCTTGGCCTTGGCCAGGGTGGTGACCAAGGTCTCGTGGCGGAGGAAGTCGCGCAGCATGTTGCGTCGCAGGGCGGCTCGGTGGGCCGGCTTGCGCCCCAGCCTGCGTCCGTGCTTCCGGTGTCTCATCCTGCGCTCACCTCCTCGGCTGCCAGGCTGGTCCCCAGGGTCAGTCCCAGCTCGGCCAGTTTGCTCTTCACCTCGGCCAGAGAGGTACGGCCGAAGTTGCGCAGGGCCAGCAGCTCGGCCGCCGTGCAACGGATCAGGTCTTCGACCGTTTTCATCTCCTGGGCTTCCAGGCAATGCTGCGCCCGCACAGAGAGTTCGAGCTCGGTGATGCTCATGGCGAGTTTCCGGGCGAGTTCGTCGGTCTCACCGGGCTCGCGGCCGACAGCTCCCTCGGCCAGCTCCTGACCCAGGTCCAGGTAGTGGACGAAGGGATTGAGGTGCTTGCGCAGGATCTTGGCCGCTTCCACCATGGCCATGGTCGGGCGTATGCTGCCATCGGTCCACAGCTCGATGACGAGTCGGTCGTAGTTGGTACGCTGTCCCACCCGGGTGTTCTCCACCTCGTAGCGGACCCGGCGAACCGGACTGTACATGGCGTCCAGCAGGATGGTGCCAATGGGCAGGTCGTCGGGCAGCTCCAGCTCCTCGGCCACCACGTAGCCCCGACCTCGACGCACCTCCAGCTCGCCCCGGAAGTTGACCTCGGCGGAGAAGGTGGCCAGGTGGAGGTCCTTGTTCACCACCTCCACGGTCCCGTCCGTCTGCAGGTCACCGGCGGTGAGTTCCCCGGACCTGCTCACGTCGATGGTCAGTCGCTTGGCCTCATCGACGTACATACGCACGACCAGACGCTTGAGGTTGAGCACGATCTCGGTGACGTCTTCGACCACACCGGGGATGGTATCGAACTCGTGCTCCACCCCGTCGATGCGCGCCCAGACGGGCGCCGCACCCTCGATGCCACTCAAGAGCACCCGCCGCAGGGCGTTGCCCACGGTGATACCGTAGCCCCGCTCGAAGGGCTCGGCCACGAACTTGCCGTAGGTGGCCGTGGCTGTCTCGGCCTCCAGGGCCACAGTACTCGGTAGTTCAAAACCGCGCCAATGCACACGCATAAGAGACACCTCCACACCGCGAGCGACAGCTGCCCTCCGCCGTCATCCGCGCCGGCATCCATGGAGAGAAGTCAGCGAGCCAGCAGCTCGACGATTCGTTCAACCTGAACCGGTATCTCCACCTCGTCCCGAGAGGGCAGTGTCAGCATCCGGACCTCCAGGGGCTCGGGACTGAGGGCCAGCCAGGACGGAGGCCGGCGGCTCTGAGTCACGGACTGGTTGGCCTCCAACAGCTTCTGGCTTCGTTCTCCAGACGCTGGAGTGATCTGGTCGGCCGGGGAGACCAGTTGACCGGGGGCGTGGGCCCGCCGACCGTTCAGATAGACGTGTCCCTGGACGATCATCACCCGGGCCTGAGCCCGGGACTGAGCCAGACCAGCCCGGTAGACGACGTTGTCCAACCGTCGCTCCAGCAGGCTCAAGAGGTTGTAGCCAGTGTTGCCCGACATCCGTTCCGCTCTCTGGTAGTAGCGACGGAACTGACGCTCCAGGACACCGTAGAAGCGCTTGACCTTCTGCTTCTCGCGCAGTCGGAGTCCGTAGTCACTGGGACGAGGTCGCCGCCACCGTTGGTCCCCGGGGGGATTGGGTCGGCGGACGAACCCACACTTGCCCGTCTCACACCGGGGCCCCTTCAGGTAGAGCTTCGTCCCTTCCCGCCGGCACAGCCGGCAGACTGCTCCCGTATGTCGTGCCATCCGCGTCTGCTCCCACTTTCCGTCTCTGCCACGGGTCCGGCCGCCCTCGGCCGCCGACTACACCCGTCGTTTCTTCTTAGCTCTACAGCCGTTGTGAGGGTTGGGGGTGGCGTCCTCGATCGCCTTGATGGTCAGCCCGGCGGCCTGCAGAGCCGTGATGGCCGACTCCCGTCCCGACCCCGGCCCCTTGACCCGCACCTCCAACTCCTTGACCCCGAACCGCACCGCCTTCTGAGCCACCGCCTGGGCCGTCTGCTGGGCAGCGAAGGGGGTGCTCTTGCGCGACCCCTTGAACCCTTGAGTGCCGGCCGATGCCCAGCACAAGGTCTGTCCATTGGGATCGGTGATGTTGATCATGGTGTTGTTGAAAGTCGCCTTGATGTAGGACAGGAACAGGCAGTTCCGCTAATATCAC
>CAZIBA010000404.1:0-3331 GCA_964536795.1 uncultured Planctomycetota bacterium
CGGACGCCGGCCAACTCATCTACGCGCAGGGCAGTCTCCCAACCCCCATCGAGGTCCCCGCCCCCGAAACCGCCTCCTCTATGCTCACCGTCTGGCGCAAGCTGCACGTGGAGCTCGACTCAATGGCCCAAGTCCCGACGGAAGGTGCCGAAAAGAACTTCGTAGCGGGGAACATCTCAGCGGTCGAGGCGCACGACTCACACTGGAAAGCAACGACCGACCAGGACCTCGAGGACGAGGACATGTATTCAATGGGGTTCCTGACGAAAGGAGGAGTAGACTACCTGGTGCTTCCGACTTCCGATCCGGGGGCCGCCGAATGCAACAGTGCTGGCGCTGGGAGTTGGGTCGCGGTGTCTGGGTGGGATGGCAACCCTGGTACGGGGCCCTTTACGAGCTTGACGGACGACGATGAATGGGTGATGCCCCACCTTCCGGACACTGGTTTGCTGGACAAGGTCTTTAAAGATTGCTACATAGAATGTCCCATAGATGGACGCGGCTCTACCGACCTCGAAGCGCAGCCCCCTACCGGTTTGGTCCCCTTCGATCTGAATGTGGGTGACAGAAATAGCACGAATGCTGATGTCCGGAGTGCCATCTCCAGGGAGTCGGAGCAAGATGAGGCCAACGACTTCTGGGTAGTCTACGTGTTGGGGGGCTACCAAGCGGGGCTCGACGAGGACTTCGACCCCGACGTTGACGAGATGGAGTCTCCAAGCGGGCTGACAGAGTCGGACAACTACCAGTCCTGCATCATTTTCCTGGAGGTGATAACGGACGTGTTCGCGAATGAGGAAGATAGACTGAGGGCAGAAAGGCAAACCGTGGCCCACGAGATCGGCCATCAGGTCCTTGAGAACAGTACGCACTGGCCCAATAGCATCATGCAAGAAACCGGCCTCGTGGACGAGGAACATGAAAGGTTCGCCGACCACTGCATTCATATCATCCGCTCGAAGGTTAGTTCTCCAGGCTACTGACAGTGTTCGGGCTGCCCAGAAGGCAGAGCCCGAAACGAGCAAGGCGGCGTCTCTGCTGCCAAAGGAGGGTCGTCATGAGGGTTGCGTGCAGAAGTACTCTTGCAGTCTTGACGTCCGCGTGCCTTTTGCTCAGTTGCACCTGGGCGCAGGCGGAGGGGGACTTCGAGCAACTGACGCTCCGCATTTCCCCTGAGCGGCAGAGCGTTCTTGCTTTGGAGCCCATCCCCATCACCATCACGCTGTCCAACAACACGGACAAGGTCGTCCAAGACCCCGGGCCTGTGGCCCCCAACGCGGGAGGGCTCAAGATATACGATGCCCGTGGGGAGGGTACCTTCCGCCGCTTCCGCACTGCCGATAATTGGCCTGTGGCCACTCTGCACATGCCCGAGGGGGCGGTGTTCGGGCCCGGCCGGGTTCGCACGGCCAGTGGCTACCTCTACTACGCGAATCCAGAAGACGCGGAGAAGGAGGTGGGGCGATACCTCCTTCCAGAGCCAGGTACCTACAGAATCAAAGCTGTCTTGAGACACCTGCGCTCGACGGAAACGATCGAATCTAACATCATGACGGTAGTGGCCCGCGAACCGACCGGCGTGGACGCCCGCGCCTACGAGTTGCTCAAGGCCCTGCCCTACCGGAGCTTCCTGTTGACGACGACTGGAACTTATCGGTCACCGGAAGGCCTGGCGGTGGTGGCAGCGAAACAGGAGTTACTTCGTGAGTTTCCTGAGACTCGCTACGCGCGGTACCTCCACTATTCCCTCGGGTTCACTTACCTACTGAGACGCGGCGAGGAGCTGGAGCGGGGCATGGAGATGCTGGAGAAGGCTGCGAGTTATGAGGACTTCATCTTCGCCACCAAGGCGTTGTGGTTCTTGGCTGAGACCTCGGTGAAGCAAGGTGACCTGGACAGGGCCGAGCGCTACCTGGCCATCCTGAAAGAAAGGTTTCCGGACAGTCCGACCACACGCTCGGTGTCCGCCACGATCAGCGCGGTCCGGTCAGAGCAGCGCTGAGGACACCTGCTGCACCCTCGGATCGCCCGCCAAGACCTCACAGGCGGTTCAGTAGCCCGTCAGTCGGCGGAGGGTGGCGCGGGCTTTGGCGCGGAGGCGCCAGGAGCGGTCCGAGCGGCTGACCTGGCGCAGGACTTCCCGGACCTGCTCGTACCGCGACAGTTCACCCACCACGTCCAGGGCCATGGAGCGGACGGAGATGGGGTTCTCGATGCCGAGGGCGTCGGCCGCCTGACGGAGGGCATCGGCGAAGCGCGGGTCCTCGGGGGTGAGCTGGCGAACGAAGCGCAGCGCATCTCTTGGAGCTCTGGGCAGAAACCAGTCGATCCAGGCCACCGCTTCACCCCTGCGACTTGCCATGAGCGAGCAGGTTCGGTCCTTGGTCCTCCTACTGATAGCCGACGGCGGGACTCCCGGTCAATGGCTCACTGCAAAGAGCACCGGGCAGCTCGACCGTGAGAGTGAGCTGCCCGGTGTCCTGACGGATGGCAGGTGTCAGTCGGTTATCTTCTCGATGGCGTCCTCGGCTTCCTCGCGCACGTCGTCTTCACGGTCGTGACGGGCCGCCCACCGGAGGGCGGGGAGTGCCGAGCGGTCGCCGATCTTACCCAAAGCCTCGGCCGCTTTCTCGCGGACGTCCTCTTCTGGATCGTTGCTCAGGGCGTGGACGAGGGCGGGGACGGCCCGCCTGTCCCCGAGCTTGCCCAGTTTCTCAGCCGCTTTCTTGCGGTCACCCTTGTCCCGGGAGCCCAGTTCGCGGAGGCGCTTCTCAAGCTCTATCACGTCCTTGTCGTAGTAGCGGTCGTCGTACCGATCGTCGGGCCAGGTGTAGCGGAGAAGCTCCTCGGGGTAGATGAAAGCCCGGCCGTAGGGTTCTGGCCCGAGCTTCTTGAGGGCGTCCTCGGCTGCTTTCCTCACGCCACTCGAGGAGTCGTAACGGGCAGCGTGGCGGAGGGCCGGTCGGGCCTCCTCGGCGCTTAGGTTGCCCAGTGACCGGGCAGCTTCCTTGCGCACGTTCTGGTCCGGGTCGCCCAGCAGGCTGTCGATGAGCGCCTCCACCACGTCCTCCATGGGCAGGCGACCCAACTCCTTGGCCGCGCGCTCGCGTTCCTTGGTGCTGCCGCGACGAAGGGCCGAGATGAGGTCGCGGACCGACTCCCGCGCCTGACGGCCGTCCCGACCGACCTCGCGCTCATCGCCCCACCACTGGGTGTAACCGAAGCTGATGACCGGCCGCTCGTCGCCCTGGCGCCCGTACCGCGGGAGGTACCGATACCCACGCGTTGACGGGCGGAAGTCGGGCCGCTCGTACCGACTTCGCCTATCGGA
>CAZIBA010000405.1:0-3320 GCA_964536795.1 uncultured Planctomycetota bacterium
GGTGCTGTCAATAGAGCGGCCTTCGACAAGGTTAATTGCTCAGGCCGCCCTGAGGGGACTCGAAGGGCGGCTTCCTCGGCCGCGCCGGCCACGTCCTCGTGCTCGATGGGGATCTGCCGATGCCTCTCTTCACCCCAGGCGAAGGTGAACACCGTCTCGCGGCCTTCGACAAGGTCAATTGCTCAGGCCGCCCTGAGCGGAGTCGAAGGGCGGACCCGGGCCCCGGGGTGGTAGCGGCAGGAGAAGGTGTAGGGAACCCCTGCCACCTCGTAATGCCCGGCCTGACCGTCGTCTCTCAGGCAGTGCCTCTCGTTGACCACGTCGAAGACGAAGAAGCCCCGGGGCTGGAGGTGCCGCTCGACGCAGCGGAAGACGTCGCTCAGCTCCTCAGGCCGTTCGATGTAGTTCAGCGAATCGAAGCAGCAGAGCACCAGGTCGAAGTGCTCGCCCAGGTCGAACGAACGGAAGTCGCCCAAGGCAAGCTCGACGTTGTCCAACTCCTTGCACTTCCTGTGGGCCAGCCGGAGCATCTCGGGGCTGGCGTCGATTCCGACGATGCGGTCGGCCCTCAAGCTTCGCTTGTCTCGGGTGCTCGTGCTTCGCCCGTACGGGCTTCGCAGAGTAGCATCCGCCTCGCCGGCCGGCGGGCCTGCCCGAGAGGCAAGGGGCTTAAGCCCCTTGTCTTCCGGACTGGCGGACGGGCAGGACGAGAGAGGCGGTGCCTCCCCGGCCAGCTTGAGGACGAGCGAAGCCGTCCCACAGGCCAGGTCCAGCACCGAGCGCATCCGAAGGCCGTGCTTCTGCTGCAGCGTCTCGAGGAAGGGCACGTACCCCTCGCTGAAGCGCCCCCAGTGACCGTCGTAAATTCGGGCAAGCTGCTCGTAGGGCTTCAGGGCACACTCCTCGCTGCCCTTTTGAGGGGTACGACTCCGGCCGGATGCTACGTCCAGGCTCCCAACGCCGTCAAGACCCCTACGCTGTGCTCCCGTTGGCGCTTGGCCAAGAGGAGGCAGGCAGCTACCATAGGGCTGCTTCGGGGCGAAGCTCTTCCACACACCGAAGGCAAAGGAGCCAAGGGACGATGAGTGAGCGAAAGGTGGCGCTGGGGATTGATTTTGGCACCGAGAGCTGTCGGGCGCTGGTGGTGGACGTGGCCGACGGGGCCGAGCTGGCCACGGCCGTCTTCAGCTACCCCCACGGCGTCATCGACGAGCAGCTCCCGGGGGAGCCACCGCCTCTTTCTGCTCGCCCCTCGGGCCGTCCGCAGACGAGGTCCTCTCGGCGAGGCACTGCGGGAGGTCGAGACAAGCGAAGCTTGACGGACGTGACGCTTCCGGTTGACTGGGCGCTGCAGCATCCGGGCGACTGGCTCGAAGCGCTCACGAACTGCGTCCCGGAGGCGCTCAAGGAGGCGAACGTCGGCGCGGAGGAGGTGGTGGGCATCGGCATCGACTTCACCAGTTGCACCGTCCTCCCCATCGACGCCCGGGGCGAGCCCCTCTGCCTCAGCGAGGAGTTCCGCACCGACCCCAACGCCTGGGTCAAGCTCTGGAAGCACCACGCCTCCCAGCCCCAGGCCGACCAGATAAACGACCTGGCCAACCGGCGGGGCGAAGCCTTCCTCCAGCGCTACGGCGGCAGGACCTCCTCCGAGTGGCTCTTTGCCAAGCTGCTCCAGGTGCTCCAGGAATCGCCCGCGGTCTACGGGGCGACCGACCGCTACCTCGAGGGGGGCGACTGGATCGTGCTTCAGCTCACGGGCGTGGAGGCCCGGAACGCCTGCGCGGCCGGCTACAAGGCGCTGTGGGATAAGTCCACGGGCTACCCGCCGACCGACTTCCTGGGCGAGCTGGACCCGGCCTTCGAGACCGTCGTTGCCGAGAAGCTCTCCGAGAACGTCGTTGCCCCCGGCACCCGCGTGGGTGGACTCACCGCGGAGTGGGCCGGCAAGCTGGGCCTTCGCCCGGGAACCCCCGTAGGGGCGGCCACCATCGACGCCCACGCGGCCGTCCCCGCGGCCACCGTCACCACGCCCGGACGGATGGTCATCATCATGGGCACCAGCTTCTGCCACCTGATCCTGGCCGAGGCAGCGCACTTCGTCGAGGGCGTCTGCGGGGTGGTGGAGGACGGCATCCTCCCCGGCTACTTCGGCTACGAGGCCGGCCAGGTGGCCGGAGGCGACATCTATGCCTGGTACGTCGAGCAGGGCGTGCCCGGGTACGTCGAGCGGGAAGCAGAACGGCGCGGGGTGAGCGTGCACGAGCTTCTGAGCGAGCGGGCCGAGCGGTTGGGCCCGGGGGGAAGCGGGCTCCTGGCCCTGGACTGGTGGAACGGCAACCGGAGCATACTGGTCGATGCCGAGCTGACGGGGCTTCTCGTGGGCTTCACCCTGAGCACCAGGCCGGAGGAAGTCTACCGGGCCCTCATCGAGGCCACGGCCTTCGGCACCCGCAAGATCATCGACACCTACGTGGCCTCGGGCGTGGCCGTGGACGAGCTGGTGGCCTCGGGCGGCCTTCCCGACCGGAACCCCCTGGTGATGCAGGTCTTCGCCGACGTCACCGGCCGACCCATCCACGTGGCCGCCTCCGCCCAGACCACGGCTCTGGGAGCAGCGATGTTGGGTGCGCTGGCCGCGGGGAAGACGGCCGGGGGCTATGACAGTGCCAGCGAAGCCGCTCAGCGGATGGCGAAGGTCAGACCGGACCCCTACCAGCCCGACGCGAAAGCAAAGGCAATCTACGACCAGCTCTACGCCGAGTACGAGAAGCTCCACGACCACTTCGGCCGGGGCGGAAACGAGGTCATGAAGTTCCTCAAACGCCTGAAGCTGGATGCCGACGCCCGCGAGTGAAGACAGGGAGGCCTACTCTTTCTCCCCAAAAACCTGGGCGCTGAAGCGGAGGATTTCGGCCTGGGGGTTTCGCCAGGCATTTAGAGGCAGTCCGGCCTTTCGACAGGTGTGGGCCAGGAAGGTATCGCGGTCCCAGCCGTACTCGGTGGCCACCTGGGGGAGAAGCAGGCCCTGGTTGTAGCCCAGCTTGATGAGCAGTCCGTCCCGACCCACCTGGATGTCCTCAGGGTTCTTGACCCGCTCCAGGGGGGTCATCACCGAGATTTCGATATCCAGACTGCTCAGCTCGCCCGCCGTCACCGCCCGGAAGCGCGGGTCGTCCACCGCTGCGTGCACCGCGTACTCGACGATGGTCTCATAGAGGGGCATATCGCCGACGATCCGGCCGATGCAGCCCCGGAGCTGCCCCCCCTTCTTCAGGGTGACGAAGCGCGTCTCCTTGACCAGGGTCAGGTCCTCGCTG
>CAZIBA010000406.1:0-2881 GCA_964536795.1 uncultured Planctomycetota bacterium
CGGATTGTAGACTGTCAGAAAGCCGTTTACCGCCTCATCGGCCACATGAACGGCCAGCACCAGGCAGAGAACGACCCAAGATATCCCGAAATGGGAAACAGACCGCCGTTTTGAGTCCATTAATCCAACATTCTCAATATTAAGGTTGATAGGCGTTATTTTAGCCTGTTTTTTTATTTTGTCTGTACTGTCTCCCCAACAAAGTTTTTGGCTTTTGAAGTAAAAACAGGGAAACAGGATTTTCATCTGAAGATAATACGGAAGTAATTTTGAACAAAGATAATTTCTCGAAGCTCTGATTCAGGGCTCCGAATATAGGCTTTCATGTAAATAGAAATTTTGATGGCCCAAAATGCCATAAAATTATCGTAATACTCCGCAGCTTTGTTGCGGAGATCGTCAATTTTAAAAAATTTCTTTATTTCCATAAAAAAAGGGGCGCCCTGAGCCTCAGGGCGCCCCTAGATTCATGTTCATTCATTTGCGAAAGGTACGGATCAGTTTTTTATGGTGGTCGAAGATGCGGGCCTCCAGGGGCATCTTACCTAAGGCATGGGTGGCGCAGGCCAGGCATGGATCGTAGGCGCGGAAAGCCATCTCCACCATATTAAGCATGCCATCGGTCACTTCGGGTCCGTGCACCATTCCCTTGGCGGCTTTTTCCACGGACATGGCGATCGGGGCGGCGTTGTGGTTGGTGGCCACGATCAGGTTGGCCATGGTAATTATGCCGTTTTCATCGGTTTGGTAGTGATGGATCAGAGTTCCCCGCGGGGCCTCGACCACACCGACCCCCTCCTCGGGTGTGTCTGTGGGCAGGGTTCTGATCTCGGTACCGGTGATGTTGTCGTCAGCCAGCAGTTCCTGCATGCGTTCGGCGGCCTGGAGGGCTTCGATCAGGCGTGCCCAGTGGAAGGCCAGGGTGCAGTGGGCGGGTTTGCCGCCCAGGACCTCGAACATATTATCGTGAGCTCCCTGGGCCAGGGGAGTGGCCATGCCGTCCGAGGCGTTCAGGCGGGCCAGGGGAGCCACCCGGTAGACACCGCTGTCAGGGCCGTCGACAAAGCCTTTCCAGCCGACCTTTTTCAGATAGGGGAAAGTGATATAGCTCCAGGGTTCCACGTGCTCGGCGATATACTCGGTGTAGTCGCGCACGTTGAACCTGGCCACCTCGGCGCCCTCGGGGTCGACCACTCTGAGCCGGCCGTCGTAGAAGTTCACCTTGTTATTGTCATCCACCAGGCCCATGGAGTGGGTGCGGTGGGTGTAAGCCTCGCTGAGGATCAGGTCCACGTAGTTTTCGTTTTTGAGCACGATATCGTCGAAAATCTGCAGGGCGGCCTGGGCGAATTCCACTGCGAAGTCTGCGGTGGCCTGGTATGTTTTGCGTTCTTCTTCGGTGATTGGCTTGGAGACTCCTCCGGGCAGCCCGAATACCGGGTGGATAGTTTTGCCCATCATGGTTTGCATCATGGTGCGGACCTCGCGTCGCACGCGGATCACCAGGGAGGCGGTCTCCAGTCCGACCTTGGCGATAACGCCCAGGATGTTGCGCTCGGCGGCGGGAGCTGCGGGTCCGACCACGAAGTCCGGTCCTCCGAGGTAAAAGAAATGAAGGAAGTGGTCTTCCAGGGTGAACGCGTTGTAGGCCAGCTCGCGGATCATTTTAGCGGTAGGCGGCGGCTCCACGTTCCAGAGGTCGTCGAGGCACTTGGTGGAGGCCATGTGGTGGGCGGTGGGGCAGACCCCGCAGATGCGAGGTGTGATCCGCGGCATTTCCTCTGCGGGCCGGCCGATGCAGAAAGTTTCAAAGCCGCGCAGCTCAGGTACCTGGAAAAATGCTCTTTCGACCTCACCTTCTTTGTCCAGGTAGATTTCGATTTTGCCGTGTCCTTCGAGTCTGGTAATCGGGTCTATGGTAATCTGTTGTGCCATCTCAGCTCAGCCTGTGTTTGAGGATGGATGATGGTAATGAGAAACGGTAGAGAGTTCCCAGCGGGTCGACCATGGTCTCAGCGAGCCGGTCGGAGACTTCTTGGGTGGTGGCATCGAGCAGCGAGCCGATAGCGGAGAGCATTTTGGTGCCGCCGTCTCTGGCCTCGGAAGTGGGTCCGAAGCAGCCGCGGCAGGGCATGTTTCCTCTGATGCACAGCTCTCCGCAGCCTGAGCGGGTGGCAGGTCCCATGCAGACATAGCCCTGGGCCAGGAAACACTCTTCGGGGTCGGGGTTGGTGGTGGCCACCCGCTTGAAAGACTCGATTTTCATGATATCCGGCTTGCTGTCTTTGAGCGGGCAGGTATCGCAGAGGGACTTGTCCGGGGCCAGGACCGCTCCTTTGTCCGGGAGCTTGCCTTCGAGGATGGCGGTGATCGCCTGGGAGATCAGGTCCGGGACCGGGGGGCATCCCGGCAGGTAGTAGTCCACCTCGATCACGTCATCCAGCTTACGGACTGCGGAGAGAAATTCCGGCAGTTCCAGTTTGTACCCGTTAATCTCGGTTTCCAGTTTGGGGAGAATCTCTTCCGGGTTGTCCACGCTGGGGCTTTTGTGATACTTGGTGGCCAGGCTTTTTTCGCGGGTGGTGAAATTGGACAGGCCGGGGATACCTCCCAGGTGGGCGCAGGAGCCGAAAGCTATTACCAGGGGGCATTTCTCACGGAGCAGTTTGACCCATTCCACCTGTTCGGAGGTGCGCACCGCGCCGTTGATAAAAGCCACGGTGACCTCGCCCGGTTTCCAGGCTTCGACATGCTTGCGTTTGAAATCCAGGGCTACCGGCCAGAGGGCGATGTCCACTGCTTCAACTACCTTGAGGATATCCTCGTGCAGGTCGACCACTGCTTCCTCGCAACCTCCGCAGGAGGCGCACCAGTAAAATGC
>CAZIBA010000406.1:2891-3320 GCA_964536795.1 uncultured Planctomycetota bacterium
GTATAGATTTCCTTTGTTAGACGGCCCCGCAATATTTTTCGGAGCGTTCTTTCCAGTTTAGAGGTCCAAGCTCTTTGAGTCGTTCGGTCATCTGGGTTACTACCCGGGCGAATTTTTCGCCTTCGGAGGCGGAGATCCATTCCAGTCGGACCCGGTCTTTGTCGATACCGAACTGGTCCAGCAATTTCAGCAGCAGGGGGTAACGCCGCATGGCCCGGTAATTGCCCTCGTTGTAGTGGCAGTCACCGGGGTGGCATCCGGCGATCAGCACTCCATCGGCGCCGTCTGCCAGGGCCTGCACCACGAAAGTCGGGTCGACCCGGCCGGTGCACATTACCCGCACAGCTCTCAGGTTGGGTGGATAATGCATGCGGCTGGTTCCCGCCAGGTCGGCCCCGGTGTAGGAGCACCATTGGCAGAGAAAACCCA
>CAZIBA010000407.1:0-3308 GCA_964536795.1 uncultured Planctomycetota bacterium
CGCCACGAGACCCGAAGGCTGGCCGGCAAGGCTCTGGGGGCCCTGCTCGTGGGGGTGGTGGTGGCCATGGCTCCTCTGGTGGTGCGCTTCGCCCTGGCCGGGGGTTTGGGGGAGTTGGTGCGCGATTTGGTGCAGCACCCTCTCTACGTGATGATGGGCTACGGGAACCTGAAGTTCCCCAACCTCTTTCCCCTGCTCGCCCAGGAGCAGCCGGTGTGGGAGGTGGTGGCCGAGCTGCTCCGGGGTGGCCGGCTCGTCTGGTACTTCCCCATCGTGGTCTGGGTGGTGACCCTGCACCTGGTCCTCTTCCGCTACGTGATGGGCAAGGCCACGGCCCGCGACCTGGGGGCGCTTGCCGTGATGACCTTCGGGGTGCTCGCCTTCCGGACAGTCCTGGCCCGCTCCGACCTCTTCCACCTGCACCTGGTGCTGCCCGTGGCCACGGTGCTCTTCCTCTGGCACCTGTGGCTGCTGCTCCAACGGTTGGCCGCCACGGTCCGGCGACCGAAGTTCCGAGTAGTGAACGCCCTGGAGCTGGCGGCCCTGTCGGCAGCAGCCCTCTTCCTGGTGGACGCGGTCACCCTCCGGGGCGCCCGGGTAGCGGTCCTGGGCGAACGGGTGACCGAAGCGGTCGCTGGCGTCAGGGCGCTGCCCACCCACCTGGCCGCGCCCTCGCAACTGGAGAGGGCCACGGTCCCTCCCGGGGCCGCCAACGTGGTGGCCCAGGTCGTCAACTACGTCCGCGAGCACACACGCCCCGGGGAGCCCATCCTGGCCGTTCCCGAGATGCCGGTCCTCTACTTCCTCAGCGACCGGCCCCACTCCACCCGCTTCGTGCAGATGGCCCAGTTGGTCACCAACGAGCACCGGATGGAGGCCCGCCGAGAGTTCCGCTCCCAGCGGCCCGGCCTGGTCCTCTTCCACGGCGGGGAGAACAGCACGGACAACATCCTCCCGACACAGCAGTTCTCACCGATCCTAAACGAAATCATCGTCGGCTACGAGCTGGCGACCAAGTTCGGACCCATCTACGTCCTCCGCCGCCGGCAAGACGGCGACACCCCAGCGCCGGACTACGTCAGCTGGAAGAAGCCGGATACGTCCCCCATCAGGTCACTCCCCACCGAGGCCGACGTGGTTGCCGGCCTCCTGCCTCCTGGACGGCAGAAGTCATTTACCATACAGCTTGACGACCTGGCCGGGCACGGGTACCGGCGACTGCGTCTGCGGCTGGGAGGGAAGGAGCCGGGGACGCTGGGGGTGAGTTGGCGGACCCGGGAGCCGCTCCATACGGACGAAAAGGCGGCAGCATACGTTGTTATGCTTCCAGGAGTGCATTACGATCGAACCCACGACCTCGATCTGCGCGATTACGCCTCCTGGCAGTTTAACCACATCCGGGAGCTGTCCATCAACTTTCCGGCGACTTACTCGCTGTCGGACCTCACACTGGTTGAACTCCTGCCTCTGCAGACGGGCCGGTGAGGGTAGAAGAGGAACGGCAGTTCCATTCTCCGGCTGCGCGGTTCTCGGCCCGCGACATACAGGAGCTGGCCCGCCTGTGCGCGGCGGAGGAGGTCACGTGACCATCACTGAGGTGACGACGACGGTCGTATCGGTGCTGGGCTCCAGCCTCGGCTTCGAGCGCCCGCTGGGGAACATCACTCGAAAGCATCGCTCGCTGGACTACGTCCTGGCCACGGTGACCGCCGAGGACGGCGCGGCAGGGCTCGGCTACGCCTTTACGCCGGGCTACGGAACCCAAGCCATTCGCGCCATCATCGAGGATGACCTCCGCCGGCTGGTCGTCGGCCAGGACCCTGCGGACCACCAAGCCCTGTGGCAGCGAATGTGGCGGGGCACCAAGCTCAGCTTGTCTCAGGTCGCCCGCGGGCCTGCCGGACGCGAGGTCCATTCCGACAAGTGGGCGGGCCGGGCGAGGCACTCCGCCGATTCAGCCGACGCAGCCAAGCCTTCCTTGGCGAAGTCGGCAGCGGCCTACTTGGGCCCCCAGGGCGCGGCTCTCTTCGCTATCTCCGCGGTGGACGTGGCCTGCTGGGACCTGGAGGCCAAGCGGCAAGGTGCGCCCCTGTGGAGGCTCTTCGGCGGCTCAGGAGACCCCATCCCCACCTACGTCACCTTCGGCTTCGTCTCCCTCACCATCCGGGAGCTGCAGCAGCTCGCCGAGCGCTTTGCCGGCGAAGGCTTCCGAAGGATGAAGCTTATGGTCGGACAGCCTGACGTCGAGGCGGACGTGGGGCGAGTCAAGGCCGTGCGCGCGGTGGTCGGGGAAGAGGTGGAAATCGTCCTCGACGTGAACCAGGCCTGGCCCGATGTAGCCACCGCCCTCCCCCGCGCCCGGAGGCTGGCCGAGCTGGGTATCGGCTGGCTCGAGGAGCCCGTCCCTGCCGGCGACGTGAAGGGTCTGGCTGAGCTTCGCCGACAGCTCGACGTCCCCATCGCCGCCGGCGAGAACGCCTACACCTGGCTCCAGGCCCGGGAGTTCCTCGAAGGCGGGGCCGTGGACATCTTCCAGCCCGACATCTACCGGATGGGCGGGCTCACCGAGCACCTGCGCGTCTGCCGACGGGCTGTGGAAGCGGGTGTCCGCCTCTCTCCTCACCATGTGCCCGAGCTCAACGTGCACGTCCTGTCGGCGCTCGCAGGGGACACGTTCCTCGAGTACCTCCCCTTCTTCCAGGACCCCTTCCTGGTGGAGCGGTCACGAACAGCCCAGGGGGTGACCACGCCCTCCGAAGAGCCCGGCCACGGTGTGTGTTTCCAGGATCAGGGCTCAGACGAGTGATCACCGGCGCAGCCCGCGGCTACTCCAGGACGTGGTCGTCTGAGACGCTGTCGTTCACCAGCTCGCTTTCCAGCCCTGAGGACTCGTTGCCCCGCACGGTCACTCGGCGGACGTCGGGGCCGATGTAGACGCCGACCTTCTGCGCCCGGGCGGCGCCGGACCGTGTCTCACGGATGGCGTTGTCCTCCAAGACGACGTCGTGCGTCTCCCCCTCGATATGCACCGCGCAGCCATGCTCGGCGCCGCCGTTATCGTCGATGACGTTCCTGCGGAACGTGTTGCGGTGCCCGCCGTTGCTTTCCTTTTCCTTGCGGAAGTAGACTCCGTCGCGTCCGTTTCGGCGAATGGTGTTGCCCGCAAACAGGTTGTCTGTGTCCTTGTGGCCTATGGAGATGCCGAAGACACCGTTGTCCTCGATGAGGTTGTCGGTGAACTCACCGTGCTGCACCCGCCAGCAGAGGAAGAACCCGATCTTGTCGTTGTGGTGGATGTGGCAGTTACG
>CAZIBA010000408.1:0-3308 GCA_964536795.1 uncultured Planctomycetota bacterium
GGAAGAAGGGGGGCGACATCTGCATACCCATCGCTTCCTTCAGCCCGGGCATGGCGCTGTAGAGGGCGATGTGGTTGCCCGAGCGGTAGGCGGGCACGAAGAAGGGGAAGCCCTGGATGTGGTCCCAATGGTAGTGGGTGACGAGCAGATAGAAGGGCTCCTTGTCGAAACGAACTCCCTCGCTGCTCAGGCGCAACCCCAGCAGGCGGATGCCGCTGCCCGCGTCCAGCGACAGGATGCTCCCGTCCTGACGAAGCTCCACACAACTGGTGTTGCCACCGTAGGTCGCCCCCCGGGCGCTCGCCGGGTTGATGCCCACGGTGTACTCGTCGACCGGCTCCGAGCCTGGGATTCCCTGGGGCCTGATGATCCGGCTGATCTTCTGGCGGATCTCGTCGTCGGAGAGCGGGGCAGGGATGGACCCCCGGACGCCCCAGAAACGAACCTGCACGGCGTGTCCTTTCCCTGTTGATGACTCTGAGCGACCGATCCCGGGTGCCGACTGACCGTCAAGCGCCCCTCCCCACAGGCATAGGGATTATATCGCTTTCAGCCGGTCCTTCAACCGAAGAATCACGGTCACCCAGGCCCCGGTGCCCGCTCCCGGTCGGCCCTCCCACCGGCGAGCCAGAGCCTCAGGACCTGCTCAGCCGCCGAGGTCAACAGCACCCCGGCCCGAGTCAACGACTCCTCATATTCCATCGGCCCCCCGGCGATGCCGAAATAGGCATCTATACCACAATCCAGCACTTTCTCAGCCCCGGGACCGACGGCGCCCGCCAGAGCCACCACCGGCAGTCCCGCCTCCTTGGCCAGCCGGGCCACACCCACCGGCGTCTTGCCGAAGGCCGACTGACCGTCCAACCGCCCCTCCGCCGTCACCACCAGGTCTGCGCCCTTCAGGTGCCCGGCCAACCCCACCAACTCGGCCACCAACTCCACACCGGCCCGCATCTCCGCCCCCAGGAAGGCCACCAGACCGGCCCCCAATCCCCCCGCAGCACCAGCACCCGGGAGGTCGGCCACGGCCACACCCAGGTCCCGCTCCACGACCTGGGCAAAGTGCACCAGGTTCCGCTCCAGGATCTCGACCATCTCGGGTGTGGCCCCCTTCTGGGGGGCGTACACCCGGGCGGCGCCCTCCGGTCCCACCAGTGGGTTGGTGACGTCGGAGGCCACCCAGACCTGCACCTCGGAAGCGCGCTCGTCCAGTCCGCCTATGTCAACGTGGGCCAGACGACCCAACTGCCTGCCCCCCCAGCCCAGCTCCCGACCGCTCACGTCCACCAGCCTCACCCCCAGGGCCTGGGCCATCCCGGCGCCCCCGTCCACCGTGGCCGAGCCGCCGATGCCGATGTGCACGGCCGACACCCCCTCACCCAGGGCCTCGGCGATGAGCTCCCCCGTGCCGTAGGTGGTGGTGAGCAGGGGGTTACGCCGGTCGGCCGGCACCAGCGGCAGCCCCGAGGCCTGGGCCATCTCGATGACCGCCGTCCGGCCGTCGCCCGTGACCCCGAAGGTCGCTTCCACCGGCTCACCCAGCGGCCCGGTCACCGTGGCCTGGACCCGGCGACCCCCCGTGGCGTCCACCACGGCATCCACCGTCCCCTCGCCCCCGTCGGCCATGGGAACCAGGACCACCTCCACGTCCGGGTCGGCTCGACCAAGGCCACGGGCGATGGCCTTGGCCACGGCCAGAGCGCTCAGACACTCCTTGAAGGAGTCGGGTGCCACCACCACCTTCACCATCGCGCTCCTCAGTCGGCTTCGCCACTCTCCCCGGCCGGCCCGGGCAGCGGGCGGAGCCGGATCTTTCCGGAGAGGCGCTCGGGACCCCGGCGGATGCCGACGGAAACGGTAACCGCACCCGCTGAGCCCTCCAGAACCTGACCCAAAGCTTCCAGCGTGGGGGTGACCCGGTCAGCCAGCCTGACGATGACGTCCCCGGAGCGCAGCCCCACCTCCTCGGCCGGTCCGCCCGGTTCCACGTCCACCACCGCCACACCACGGGCGCCGGCCACCCTCAGGGCCACGGCCAGGTCCCGCGTCAGTTCCTGCACGGAGAGCCCCAGCCTCGTGCCAGCCAGCTCACCGGCGTCTGCGGTCGGGTGCTCGGCCAGCCTCGCTGTCACCACATTGAGCTCCCCCTCCCGGAGCAGTGACAGAGTCACCTCGTCACCGGGTTTGGCCTCCATACCCTCCAACTCCAGCGCCAGGGCGCTGGCGACGGCCCGCTCCCCCCAACCGACGATAAGGTCCCCCACCTTTAGAGCCGCCTCCTCGGCCGGTGAACCGGCCGACAACTCCTCAACCCGGGCCCCCGACCGGTCCTCGCTGACGGCCGAGACCGTCCTGGCGCCCAACCAGCCACCGAGCCTCAACCGCTCGAGGACCGGAAGCAGTCCCTCTTCCAGCCTCTTGACCGGCACAGCGTAACCCACCACCTCGCCGGCCCGGCTCCACCCCAGAGCCATCGCCTCCACCACCCCGGCCTCGCCCACCACCGCAGCTCCGTCCCACCCGGCCGGGACGGGACCGTCAAGCAGCAGAAGCCCCTCGGCCAGAGGGGTTTGCCGGTGGAGGTACTCAGCAGAGGTGGACGCGACCGCTCGGAGCAGTACCTGCGGCCGACCGCTCGGGTCCCGGCCGATGACCGTCAGTCCGTCCCCCAGACCCGCCCTCGCCCGCGCCGGAGCAAAAGGCAGAGGCCAGAGCGCTCCCACCTGGGAAACGCGCACCAGGGCCACGTTGCTGTCGCGGTCGGCGGCGATCAGCTCCACCGCCCTCGGTTCCCCGTCCCTGCCCAAGGCGACAGGCCTCTCGGCCCGCTCCATCAGGTCGTCGGTGGTCAGGGCGTACCCCCGGCCGTCGATGACCAGCAGGCTGCCCAGGGGGATGGGGTCCAGCCTCTCCCGGGGCAGTTCACCCAGCCAGCCGTTGAGCAGCACCCGCACCAACTGCTCGCGCGGCCAGCCCGCCGAGGCGGGTTCACGCAGCCCGCGGGCCCCCAGAGTCAGGACACCCTCGGCCAGGCGCTCCACCCTCCCCTCGGCCAGGGCCGGGAGCACCAACACCAGGACCAGCAAAACAGCCAGCAACCCTCTTCTCTGCCAGGTCGCCACCGCACCCCTCTCACCTCCGGACCAGCTCCCCCCATCAACTATAGGACGCCCCGGGGGAACGGTCAAGCGACAGGCGCCGATTGGGTGGGCGTCAGATTTGTCGGTGATATTCTCTGCGGGCAAGCAATGCGCCGTACGGGGGCATGCAGCCCGCCGGTCGGCGGGGACAAGGGGCTTAAGCCCCTT
>CAZIBA010000409.1:0-3307 GCA_964536795.1 uncultured Planctomycetota bacterium
TGGGTCACGGTGACGTCGCCGATCTGCTGACCTTCGGCGATTGCCTCGCGCAGCCGGATGGCCTCGTCCTGGGTGAAGCTGGCGGTCAGCAGCCTCCGGGAGAAGAGGGTCCGGTCCCCTTCCCGCACCAGCACGTTCCTCCGGAAGGTGGCCTCACGGGTGAGGGTCCCGTAGCTCAGCCCCTCTTCCCAGTTGACGGTGACCTTCTCCCATTCGCTCCCCTCGGGAGGTCGGCTCGTGTCCACCCCTTGGTTGTAGACGACCAGCCGGCCGGCCCCGTCGCCCGTTACCTGGCGCTCCTGGTCGCGGAGGGTGACCTGAGCGCAGCGGATGACGTTCTGCCCCTGCCAGAACCGGGCCGGCTCGCCGGTCAGGACGATGGTGCCCGTCTCCACGTCCCAGGTCATGGTCCGACCGGCCCCGTGGGTGGTCGGTCCTCCCTCCACCGGGGTCTGGGTGACGGACACCTGCCCTTGGGCCAGAGCCCGGGTGACCCGGGGTGAGGTGGCCAGTCCACCGGCGCCTGCGGGTCGGGCGAAGAACAGGTCCAGACGGTCTGAGCGTAGCGACGTCTCCTGGCGGTTGGTCTGTACGCCGTCTTGGAAGTGGGCCACGCCGGCCTCGTTGTCGTAGGTCATCTCGGTCTGCCAGGAAATGCGGACGGGAACGGCGGCGCTGCCGGCTCCGCTGTGGTAGAGGAGGGAGCCAGGGCCGTCCGTGTTGAGGTTGTCGTTCTCCTGTTCGAAGACGATGGTGGGGGCCACGATCTCATCGCGGTCCAGGCGGACCCGGGCTGGCCCAGCGGTCGACCCCACTACCCGCATCACCCCGGAGGCCACGTCGTAGGTGAACTCAGCGCCCCATATCTTCTGTGGCGGGTCCTCGATGACCACCGACTCCCAGGCCCTGAGCTCCTCGACGGCCGAGGCCGACTGGTCGAAAGCGATTTCCATCCGCTCGGCGGTCAGCGTGGTGCTCTCCTCCTGGGCCCGGACCGACCCGTCGAACCGCGCCCGGCCCTCGGTGAAGCTCATGGACCCGGTCCAGGACACGTCGATGGTGCGTTCGCGGGCGGCTTCGGCCGGCTCCTCCGGGGGCCGGGCCGCCACCCGGGAGAGCCCGCGCCTGCTCTGCCAGTGGAGTTCCCCGGGTCCGGGTACCTGCAGGGCCCCCGTCTTCCGGACCAGTCGCAACTCCTTGGCCAACAACTCGTTCGCTCCCCGGTGGGCGTGGGCCGGCTCACCCCGGCCGACGATGACGGGCGGATCCTGGGTCTCATCCAGGACGATGACCGCAGCCTCCAGGCTATCCGTCTCCCCCTGGGCGCGGGCCGGGGAGCCTTCGACGGTGGTCAGGCGACCGTCCTCCTCGACGCGCAACCCGTCACCGGTAAGCCGCCAACCGGGCTCCCGGGCCTCGATGGGTCCGCTGACGACCAACGCCTTGCTCCGGGCGTCGTAGTCGGCGGCCGTGCCGGTGAGGGTGCGCACCGGGTCGGTGGCGGGGGGCTCGACCTCGATCATGGTGATCAGCCGACCCTCGCCGGCCCGGGCCTGGGCTCGGGAGAGCTGGGTGTGGCCTTCGGCGTCGGCCTCGAGGAGGACCTCAAGCTCGTCGCAGAGGAGCGACCGGCTCCCCTGGGTCAGACGGACGTCGTCGTAGAGGGTGGCCCGGTTGCTGCTGCGGTCGAAGTGGAGCTCACCGGTGCAGGTGATGACCAGGGGTTCGTCACCCTCGCCCGTTCCCCCCAAGAGACCCGCCTGGGCGCCGACCAGCTCCACCCGGACGTCCTGGGGGATGATGAAGTGGGTCATGGCCTGTTCGGAGCGGAGGTCTCGACCGGAGATGGTGGCCTGACCGACCCGCATATCCACGGCGCCGGTGGCGGTGACCTGCTTCTGGGGGTCGTGCCAGTGGAGCTCGTCGGTCTCCACCGACATCGTCTCCCCGGGGCCGGAGACGATGACGCTCACCCGTCTGCCACCCTGGGCCGAGAGGACGCCCGACTTCTCGTTGGTGTTCACCTTGCCCGTGGGGGCGGTGATGGTGACCTGACGGCCACCCTCGCGGATGAGCTTGATTTCCGGGTCCGTGACATCCACCGTGCCGTCCTGGTAGACCACTCCCTCAGTGGCCGACATTACCCAGTCCAGTTTCCCCGTCTCCGGGTCGTAGTGGGGGAGCTCCCAGCCGCGCACCTGGTAGGGCGTGTCCGCAGAGGCGCGGTCGGCCAGGTCCGAGGGCGGGGGTTCCACGGCTCCCTGGGGGCGTCTCCGTCCGGTGGTGAGCAGGAGCACGAGGATCAAGGCAGCTGCCAGCACGATGCCCAGCAACAGCAAGCGGCGAAACATCGTCATACGCCCTTCGACTGTGAGTGTCAGCTCTTCTGGTAGCGGGCCAGGAGCTTTTCCCACGCCCCCCGGGCCCGAAGGATCCTCTCGGCGACCTCCCGCACCGCCCCCCGGCCGCCCGGGGCCTGGGTGGCCACCTGACAGACCTCTTTCACCTCGTCCGGCGCGTCGGCCACGGCGCAGGCCAGCCCCACGCGAAGAAGCACGGGGATGTCGAGCAGGTCGTCAGCGACGTAGCAGACCTCCTCGGCCCGACAATCCAGACGCTCCAGGAGTGCCCGAAAAGCGGGCAGTTTCTGCTTGGCTCCCTGTACGACCTCCTCGACACCCAACTCCCTGGCCCGCCTCTCGACCACGGCTGAGGAGCGACCACTGAGAAAGGCCACCTTCACCCCCGCGCGGATGAGCCACTTGATGGCCGAGCCGTCCCGGACGTAGAACTCCTTCATCTCCCGACCCTCACTGTCGAGGCCTATCCGGCCGTCGGTGAGCACGCCGTCCACGTCCAGCAGCAGCAGACGTACCGCGCGGAAGTCAGGGCCTGGGTCCCTACGTGGCATCGGCACCTGCCTCTTGGTCGAGTTGGGGACGCTTGGGATTGGTGGACAGGACCAGTCCGACCCGGAGCAGGTCCTGGATGTCGATGTTGCCCTGGGGGTGGAAACCGGCGTCGACCACGGGGAGGTCGTCCACCTGGTTCTCGGCCATTAGGCGCAGGGCCTCAGCGGCCAGGTGCCCCACCTCGATGTGCAGGCGAGGTCCGGCGGTCATCACCTCCCCGATCGGTCGCCCCAGCAGGGCAGGACCCCCGCTCTCCAGGTGTCGGCGCAGGTCGCCGTCGGTGAAGATGCCGACCAACCTGCCCTCCTGACTGACCACCGAAACGGAGCCGGCCACCGAGCCACTGCGGTCCTTGCTGCGGGCAATGGCCCGGAGGGCGTCCTGGACGGTGGTCT
>CAZIBA010000410.1:0-3294 GCA_964536795.1 uncultured Planctomycetota bacterium
GTTGGGCTATGGCGAGCTGGAGACGGTGGACCTGGCCGGTCGTCTGCACGACATCGGCAAGATCGGGGTGCGTGAGTCGGTGCTCAACAAGCCCGGACGTCTCACTCCGGAGGAGTTCGAGCACGTCAAGAGACACCCCTCCCTGGGGGCCAAGATCCTGGAGCCCATCGTGGAGGACCACCGGGTCGTCGAGGCCGTCCTCCACCACCACGAGAACTGGGACGGTTCGGGCTACCCCCGTGGCCTGGCTGGTGAGGACATCCCTCTGTTGGCCCGGGTCCTCAGGGTCTGTGACATCTTCGAGGCCCTCACCAGTGAGCGTTCCTACCGAGCTGCCCGCCCCGAGCCGGAGGCCCGCTCCATCATGGAAGAGGAGAGCGGCAGGACCACGTGTCCCGAGATTGCCGGTGCCTTCTTCTCTCTTCTGAACGGCTCGTAGACGCGTGTCGCGGCAAGAAAAGCAGTCAGGATTTCCGGAGAAACCGTTGACACGACCTGGAAAGCCAGGTAAGAGAACCTCCGTAGCGCCCCGCAGATTGTCGGGCGAATTCCCTGGCTTTGGGGAGGGCGCTGATGCGGGGAGCCGTGCAGTACTCCAGGCGGGCGGGGAAGATTTCCATCGGAACGTCCGTCGTTGCCGACCCGACCTCCTCATCACCACGTTTCGTCCCAACGGTGTCCTTCACCGCGCTGTTCTGAGTGGCGTCTCGTTATGACCCGGGTGTGCCGGGTCTGAGCTGGCGGTTCGGTGCGCAGACAGGTGAGAGACAGATGGTATTGATCGCTGTCCTGGCCACATCGATTGTCCTTCAGTTCGTAGCGCTCGTCTTGACCGTCCGCCAGGTCCGGGTTTCCGGTCGGTGGCGGGCCTGGACGCTGATTGCCGTCACCCTCTCCCTGATGGCTGTCCGACGGTGCATATCCTTCTATGGGTTGGTCGCCGGGGAGCTGCCTCACCCGCTCGAGCTCCAGTCTGAGTTGATCGGGCTCGTCACTTCGGCACTGGTGGTCCTGGGACTGCTCTACATCACTCGCCTTCTCCTCGTCACTCGACGCTCTCAAGAGGAGTTGCGGGAGACGCGCGACCACTTGGACAACCTGCTCGACTACGCCAACGCCCCCATCATAGTCTGGGACCCGCAGTTCAGGGTCACCCGGTTCAACCACGCCTTGGAGCGCCTGACGGGACGGGCCGCCGATGAGCTGATGGGTGGTCCGCTCGCCGTCCTCTTCCCCGACGAGCAGCGAGAGGACTCGCTGGCCCTCATCGAGCGCAAGGCGGCGGGGGAGAGATGGGAGGGCGTCGAGATTCCTATCCTCCGCACGGACGGCACCGTGCGGACGGTGCTGTGGAACTCGGCGACGCTTTACGGGGAGGACGGCACCACGGTGGTCGCCACCATCGCCCAGGGCCAGGACATCACCGAACGCAGGTGGGCCGAGGAGCGCATCGAGCACCTGAACGCTGTGATGGGAGCCATCCGTGGGGTCAACCAGCTCATCGTTCGGGAGAAGGACCGTGACAACCTGCTCCAGCAGGCCTGCGACATCCTCATCAGCACCCGAGGCTACGGCGCTGCCTGGATTGCCCTGATGGATGAGGAGGGTGGCTTCCTCTCGGCCGCCGGTGCCGGTCTGGGCGACAGGTTCCAATCGCTCGTAGAGATGTTCGAGGGAGGCGACTTCCCCCAGTGTGCTAAGGGGAGCTGGAGCGAAAGTGGTGTGGTGCTGAGTGACGAGTCGGCCTGTGCCGACTGCCCCCTGGCGGGTGTCGAGCCGAGTTGCATCGGTGCAGCCATCCGTCTGGAGTACGAGGGGAGGGTCTACGGCGTGCTGAGCCTTTTCGTGCCCGCCCACCTGGCGCGTGATGACGAAGAACAGGACCTCGCTCGGGAAGTGGCCGGCGACCTTGCCTTTGCCTTGCACAGCCTGGAGCTGGAGGCCGACAGCGAGGCTGCGGAGGAGGCCATAAGGAAGTCGGCGGAAGACTTCCGGGTGCTCATCGAGGAATCGAGCACGGGGATTTGCATCCTCCAGGATGGTCTCGTCCGCTACTCCAATCCCCGGATATCAGAGGGCACTGGATACAGTCCCGGCGAACTGATGGACCGCTCCTTCGTGGACCTGGTCCATCCTCAAGACCGGGCCCAGGCTCAGCAGATGGTGGAACGGGTCCTCAGTGGGGAGACCGTGCAGGGGATGGAATTGCGCATCCAGGGCAGGGAGGGGAAGACCATCTGGATGCGCTTCGGGGTCACCCGCATCGAGCGTGAAGGAGCCCCGGCCGTCCTGGCCAACGCGGTGGACATCACCCGTCAGAAGCACCTGGAGCAGCAACTGGTGCAGACGGAGAAGCTGACGGCCATCGGTGAACTCATCAGTGGCATCACCCACGAGCTCAACAACCCCCTGTCCGCGGTCCTGGGCTTCGCCCAACTGGCCCAGGGGCAGGTCAGCCAGGGGAAGCTGGCCGACTACCTCGACCGGATCGCTGAGGAGGCCGTGCGGGCCTCGGCCATCATCGGCAACCTGCTCACCTTCGCCCGTCAGGGGGAACCGGAGAGGGAGCCGGTGAGCGTCAACGCGGCTGTGGCTGCGGCCGTGGACCTTCGCCGATACGACCTGCGGGTGAGCAACATCGAGGTGGAGCTGGAACTGAGCGACGAGCTCTCGCCGGTGATGGCCGACCACCAGCAGTTGGTCCAGGTGCTGGTGAACCTGGTCAACAACGCCGACTACGCCATCCGCCAGCAGCGGGGGAGGGGAACCATCACGGTGCGGACGAGCAGCTTCGCTATGGGAAAGGAACCCTGGGTGCGTCTGGAGGTGCTGGACGACGGTCCGGGCATGCCGGCGGAGGACCTGAGTCGCATCTTCGAGCCCTTCTTCACGACCAAGGAGGTTGGAGAGGGCACGGGGCTTGGTCTTTCGGTATCCTACGGCATCGTCACGGGTCACGGGGGCTTCATCTACGCGGACAACCGTCCTGAGGGTGGTGCTCGGTTCGTGTTGGAGCTGCCGGCGGCCACTTCGGAACTGGTCACCATCAGACCCGGTCCCGTTCCCACGTTGGCGGCCGACCCGGCGCGGATACTGGTGGTTGAGGACGAGGAAGCGGTGGCCAGCGTATTTGAGGAGTTGCTGACCGCTGACGGTCACCGGGTGAAGCTTGCCAGTGACGGTGCTCAGGCCCTAAGGCGCCTGCAGGAGGAGCAGTTCGACCTGGTTATCAGCGATTTCAAGATGCCCGGGATGTCGGGTATGGACTTCTACAAACGGCTGACGGCCGACCAC
>CAZIBA010000411.1:0-1260 GCA_964536795.1 uncultured Planctomycetota bacterium
CACGCAGCTCCGTCAACTCCACCGGCACTGGCGCGACCTGGGCGTGCCTCCCGACAAGCGCCCGGAACCCGAAGAGGGGGACAAGGACTTCGTCGACACCCAACTGCAGCGCACCGTGGACCTGCTCGTGGCCAGGCTGGCGACCCGCAATATGGGTCACTGAGCGGGAGCGGCCTGGTGCGCGTCCTGGGTATCGAGACCTCCTGCGACGAGACGGCTGCTGCGGTCGTCGCCGACGGTGTTGAGGTGATGGCTGCGCGGGTGGCCTCTCAGGTCCCCCGTCATCGGAAGTTCGGCGGCGTGGTCCCCGAGATCGCCAGTCGGGCCCACCTGGAGACCATCCTGCCCGTCGTCGAGGAGACCCTGGCCCAGGCGGCCCTGGCCCCCGATCAGCTCGACGCCATCGCCGTGACCGTACGTCCCGGTCTCATCGGCTCCCTCCTGGTGGGCGTGAGCTTCGCCAAGGGACTGGCCCTGGTCTGGCGGAAGCCCCTGGTGGCCGTGGACCACCTGCTGGCTCACATCTACGCCTGCTTCTTCTCGCACCCGGAGCTGGAGCCTCCGCTGGTGGCCCTGGTGGTCTCGGGCGGACACACCAGCCTCTACCTGGTGGAGGAGCGGACCCGGGCCACCCTCCTGGGGACCACCACCGACGACGCCGCCGGCGAGGCCTTCGACAAGGTGGCCAGCATCCTGGGCCTGGACTACCCGGGCGGACCAGCCATCGAGCAGGCGGCCCAGGGGGCCGACCCCTCGACCCTCTCCTTCCCCCGCACCCTCCTGGGCCCGGACTCCCTGGACTTCAGCTTCAGCGGCATCAAGACGGCCGTCCTCTACCACTGCTTCGGCCAGGACGCCGACCGGGCGGACGAGCGACCGGGGCTTGGCGAGGAGGAGCGCTCCCGCGTGGCCGCGGCCTTTCAGGAGGCCGTGGCCGACGTGCTGGTGGAGAAGTGCCGCCGGGCCCTGGTGCGGACCGGCCTCAGCCGGCTGGCCGTCTCGGGAGGGGTGGCGGCCAACGGACGACTGCGGGAGCGTCTGGCTCAGGCGGCCGAGGAAGGAGGTTGGCAGGTCTTCTTCCCACCCAAGGGCCTGTGCACCGACAACGCGGTGATGGTGGCGGGATTGGGCGGGGAACTCCTGCGCGTCGGTGAGCTGGCTCCCTTGGAGGTCCAGGCGCAAGCGGAGGCCCGTCTATGAGCCTGGCGGAGGAGGTCCCGGAGAAGCGCTTTCGCTGGGAATCGGTCCTCGTCCTGGTCC
>CAZIBA010000411.1:1270-3292 GCA_964536795.1 uncultured Planctomycetota bacterium
GGCCGCGCCACGGTGGTGCTCGACGGTCTCGAGCACCGCTACTTCGATCCGCGCGCGGTGCTCGCCGTGGGAGATTCCGCGATCGTCGCGTTCTCGCCGAGCCCCGGCTTCCAGGACCTGGGCGGCGGCTTCACCGACATGCTCAAGGGGACCATCGCCAATCCGCTGGTGGGGCTTGCCTTGGGCGTCCTGGTCACCAGCATCGTGCAGAGCTCGTCGCTGACCATCACCACTATCATCGCCCTGGTGGGGGCGGGTCAGCTCCCGGTGGAGTTGGCGGTTCCCGCGGTCATGGGCGCGAACATCGGTACCACCATCACCAACACCCTGGTTTCCATTGCCCACGTCCCTCACCGGCCGGAGTTCCGTCGGGCCGTCTCCACGGCCACCCTGCACGATTTCTTCAACATCTGTTGCGTCCTGATCCTGTTTCCTTTGGAGGTGGCGACCAGGTTCCTGCAACGGTGCGCCGAAGGCCTCACGGGGCTATTCGTCGGGGTAAAGGCCGGGCACGTGCCCAGCCCACTGGCCTTCCTCGTCAAGCCAGTGGTCTCCGTGATCAAAGGGGCGGTCGAAGGTGTGCTCGGGGGCATTTGGCCGGGCGGCCGGCCCTCGAGCGCCGTGGTGGGGGTAGCGCTCATTCTCCTGGCTTTGGGGTTTCTCTTTCTCACCCTGACCTTGCTGGTGAAGACGTCCCGCAGACTGATGGCCGAGAAGGTGGAACGGGTGCTGGACCGCTACCTGCTGGCAAGCACCGGGCGGGCCATCACGCTGGGGTTGGTGGTCACGGTGCTCCTTCAGTCCAGCTCGGTGACGACCTCGCTCATGGTGCCGTTGGGGGCAGCCGGGCTGGTCACCGCCGAGCAGGTCCTGCCCTACATGATGGGGGCCAATATCGGCACCACGGTGAAGGCCATACTGGCCGCCCTGGCCACCACGAATCCCGGGGTGGCCTTGACCCTGGCCCTGGTCCATTTGCTGTTCAACACCACCGGGGTAGCCCTGATGCTCCTGATACCGCCGTTGCGCAGGGTGCCCATCTTCCTGGCCCGTAGGATGGGCGAGGCCGTGATGCGCAACCGGGCTATTGTGCTGGTCTACGTCCTGCTGGTATTCTTCGTCTTACCAGGCATACTGATCCTCCTGGGGGGATTGCTGTGAGGGTCGCCTTGGGGGGGCCCGGGCCGGGGACGTGAAGGGCTGGAGGGAGTCATGTTTAAAGACCTGATGGAAGCCTGGCGGGGTCGGGACCTGCTCAGCCACATGTTGAGCGAGTTCGATGACATGCTCAGTGAGACCGAGTGGATGTACGGTACCGCCTGGAACGCGGTCTTCCGCGAGGTGGCCGCCAAGGACGTGGAGGCCGAGATCTACCGTCGGGACAAGGAGGTGAACCGGGTCCAACGGCGGGTCCGCCGACAGATCATCGAACACCTCACCCTTCGTCCCGAGGCCAACCTGGCCGCCTGCCTGGTCCTGATGAGCGTGACCAAGGACGCCGAGCGCGTGGGCGACTACTGCAAGGGCATCTACGAGGTGGGGGAGGGGGCCCGGGAGCCCTTCCAGGGCGACAGCTACGCCGAGCCCCTCCGCCGTACCGCCGCCGACGTGGGCGGGCTCTTCGACCAGGTTCGCCTGGCCTTCCGCGAGGGCCGGGAGGACCTGGCCCGCGAGCTGGAACAGCGCTGCCGGGAGATCGCCAAGCGCTGCGACCGCATCATCCGCGGGCTCTTCCGCAGCGACCTGCCCACGGCCAAGGCCGTCGGCTACACCCTGCTCTTCCGCTACCTGAAGCGGATCGACGTCCACATGCTCAACATCGTCACGGCCGTCATCGCTCCCGTCCACGAGATCGACTACATCACCGAGTACCTGCGTGACGAGGAAGACGAGCGGGGGTCCACAGCCATATGAGCGAGGTCGGTGTGCGTCGGGTCCTGGAGCAGTTGGCCGGGGGTTCCCTCACCGTGGAGGAGGCCCTGGCGGCCGTCCGGGGACTCTCCTTCGAGGACCTGGGCTTCG
>CAZIBA010000412.1:0-3290 GCA_964536795.1 uncultured Planctomycetota bacterium
CCGCTCGGGCTACGCCCTCGCTCCGCTTCAGCAGCTCGGCTGTGCTCACCACAGGCAGCCCAAATCCCTTTTACACACAACACGGTACACTATGGGTGGGCCCGATGGCTCGACGGGTGCTTGACCTGTCGCCGGGGGCCCGGTTCAATAAGCACGGGAGTTGCGGGCCCTTCGAGGAGCCCGGGGTACGGGGTCAAGACCAATGAAGACGAAGGTCGTCAGGGTCTGTGCCGAATCGGCCGACAAAGGCGCGCTGAAGCGACCGGCGAAGATGGTGCGCGCGGGGGAGGTGGTGGGCTTCCCTACTGAGACGGTCTACGGCCTGGCCGCCCGGGCCGACCGAGAGGAAGCGCTCCGGCAGCTTCGCCAACTCAAGGGTCGGTCCCCCGAGCACCCGTTCACCGTCCACCTGGCCGACCCGGCGGAGCTGGAGACCGAGCCCGTGGAACTCCCGCCCGTCGCCCGTCGGCTCGTGCGCCGGTGCTGGCCCGGCCCCCTGACGCTCGTCCTGCCTGGCCGGGTCGGGGGTTCCGTCGGCTACCGGGTGCCCAACCACGAGGTGGCCCGGACCTTCCTTCGCCTGGTGGGCGCCCGGGTGGTGGGGACCAGCGCCAACCCCACGGGGAAACCGCCGGCCGTCGACGCCGAGGGCGTGCTCGAGCATTTCGACGGCCGCATCCCCTGCCTCATCGACAGCGGGCCGACCCGCTTCGCTGAGGCCTCCACCGTGGTCCGGGTCGAAGGCGACGCCTACAGGATCCTCCGCCTGGGGGCGTTGAGTGAGGAGAAGGTCAGGCGGTCGGCCAACCTGGTCATCCTGCTCGTCTGCACGGGGAACATGTGCCGAAGCCCGATGGCCACGTTCATCCTCAAGCAGTTGATCGCCCGAGACCTCGACATTCCCTTGGACGAGGTGGAGCGAGCGGGATATACTCTGACCTCGGCGGGGACCGCGGCCGGGTTCGGTGGGGCGACGCCCGAGGCCGTCCAGGTCATCCGGGAGATGGGTGGCGACATCAGTGATCACATCTCTGCCCCTCTGGACGGAAGGACGGTGGAGCACGCCGACCGCATCGTGGCCATGACCGAGGGTCATCGAAGGCGCATCGCCGAGCTGGTCCCCCAGGCCGGGGCGCGCACGCTGGTCCTGGACATTGCTGACCCGATCGGAGGGGACGTCACCGTCTACCGCACATGCGCGAGTCAGATCGAGAGCGCCCTGAGCCGCAACCTAAGAAGCCTCTTGGCATAGCCGTGGGAAGTGACCACCCGGGCTACGAGGTGAAGTGCGCCCTAATGGCCGCGCTGGAGGGACTCGGCCACCGGGTCACCGACGTGGGGACCGACTCGCCCGAGAGGTGTGACTACCCCGACTACGCTGAGCGGGTGGCTGCAGCTGTCTCCGCAGGGGAGGCCGACCGGGGCGTGCTCGTCTGCGGGACCGGCATCGGCATGAGCATCGTGGCCAACAAGTTCCCCGGGGTGCGGGCGGCCGTGGTCTGGGACCGGTACTCCACCGAGGTGAGCCGAAGCCACAACGACGCCAACGTCCTCTGTCTGGGGGCCCGGGTCCTTTCGCCGGCTGAGCTGGTGGAGCTGGTCGGCTACTGGCTGACGGTGGAGTTCGAGGGCGGCCGCCACGTCCGTCGGGTGGACAAGATCCGCAGCATCGAAGAGCGGAACTTCAGAGGCCGGTGATGAGTGAGAGCGCGGAAGTGGGGAGGCGGCTCCTGGTGGTGGACCACGAACCCGACGTGCGCGAAGAGGTGGCTCACTACTTCCAGAAGATGGGCTATGCCACGGAGTCGGCGGCGACGGCCGAGGAGGCCCTGTCGCTCATCCCCCAGCATCGGCCCGACCTGGTCATCCTCGACGTGGAGATGCCCGACCAGGACGGCTTCCTGGTGTGCGCCAAAATCAAGCGCTTCTCCCAGAAGCGGATCGAGCAGATTCCCATCATCCTCTGCAGCATGCGGGTGACTGAGCGGGACAAGCACTTCGGCCGCTACGCCGGCGCCGACGACTACGTCCTCAAGCCCTTCGACTGCGCCGAACTGGCCCGCCACGTTCAGTCGTTGCTTGAACAGCCTCCTTGCCCACCCGACTGAGGCCCGGCTGCATCAGCGTTGCGGCTCGATGATGACCTTGAGCGATTCCCCTGCTTCAGCCACCATTTGAAAGCCCTGCCCAGTCTCGCTCAGGGGGAGGCGGTGGGTAACCATGTCCTCGACTTCGACCCGACGGGAGCGGATGAGCTGGAGGGCCTGGGCCAGGTCGCCGGGCGCGCCGCCGTAACTGGTCATCAGCGTCACCTCGTTACGCCAGAGCTCGGCTATGGGAACGGGGAGCTCCACGCCGGGCTCGGGCACAGCGAAGTAGAGCACCTTCCCTCCTCGCTCAACCAGCCCCAGGGCCTGCTTGCAGGCGGCCAGGGCGCCCGTGCAGACGATGACCAGGTCGGCGAGACGACCGTCGGTGAGCTCCCGGAGCTTCTCGCCCACGTCTTCGCTGGCGTGGACGGCCACGTCGGCCCCGAACTCCCGGGCCCGGCCAAGGCGGTAGTCGTCCACGTCGGTGGCCAGGATTCGGCCGGCCCCCAGAGCCTGGGCCAGCTTGACGTGGAGGATGCCCGAGATGCCGCTCCCCAGGACCGCCAGCGTCTGACCGGGCCGGAGACGAGCCAGGCGCTGACCGCGGAGCACACAGGCCAACGGCTCGATGAAGGTGGCCTCTTCGAAGGAGACCTCCTCGGGCAGCTCGAACATCCCCCGGTCCACGTTGAGGGCGGGAACGCGGACGTACTCGGCGAAGCCGCCGGGGTCGAAGTTGGTGGTGTGGAGCGTCTCGCAGGCGGTGTGGTGACCGGCCAGGCAGTGGGCGCAGGTGTTGCAGGGGACGTGGTGGGTGGCGAAGACCCGCTCGCCGACCTGCCAGCCCTCCACCCCCTCGCCCAGCTCGGCGATCTCGCCGCCGATCTCGTGACCCAGCACCCGGGGCGCGGTCCTGATGCGATACCACTCCAGGACGTCGCTTCCGCAGATGCCGCTGGCCAGGATGCGGACGAGCACCTCACCGGGACCGGGCTTGGGCGTGGGCAGCTCCTCCAGCCTCACGTCCCGGTTGCTGTAGTACATGGCCACGCGCATGGGGAGTTCCTTCGGGACCCCAGTACACGGCCGGGCAAGTCCGGCCGTGGCACACCCGTTTCCCTCACCCCGTCCCTCTCCCAGAGGGAGAGGGAGAACGGCTCCCGATCGTCGGCAGAACTCCCCTCTCCCAGAGGGAGAGGG
>CAZIBA010000413.1:0-3287 GCA_964536795.1 uncultured Planctomycetota bacterium
CTCTCCCGGAAGATGGAAGCGCTTCGCCAGGAGCTGGCCGAGGCCGCCCGCCGGGCCCAGGAGGTGGCCGACCGCGCACCCATCTTCGACATCGAGACGGCCCTGTCGCAGTCCCTCAGTGAGTTCGCCGAGCACCTCGACGAGGCCGGGCGGGCCGTGGGCCGGGCCGCCGGGGCGGCGACCCTGGCCCAGCGTACCGACGAGCTCAGGGAGGCCCAGAAGGAGCTGGGAGGAGGGCTGGAGGACTTCGAAGAGCAGGTGATGGAGCCGCTGCGGCACCTGGAGAAGGTGTTCCCGCTGATGGTCGACGCCGCCCGCTTCACCCAACTCTACCTGCACCAGCAGACGCTGGCCCGACGGATGGCCTCACTGCGCGGGCTGACCGAGTTCTCCCCCGGGGCCCGGATGCGTATGGGCGACCTGGCCCAGGAGCAGGCCCAGCTCCGGGAGCAGTTGACCGTCCTGCTGGAGCAGATCCAGGCCCACGCCCTGGTGCTCCCCGACGAGGAGCCTTTCGCAGGGCTCAAGGAGGAGGCCCTGGCCTTCGCCAGGGCCGTCGGCGAGAGTGCGGCCGAAGAGGAGATGACCGGGTCGGTGGACGCCATGGGGCGTTCCCAGCCCACCCAGGCCCACGACCACGCCAAGCGCGCGGAGGAGATACTCTCGCAGTTCGTCGAGCGCTGTACGGCCGGGGACGGGCTGGCGGGGTTGGGGTCGAGCTGCCTGCGCTTCCAGCCGGCGCTCCTGCAGGGGCTGGGGGACACCGTCGGGCAGCTTCTCCGGGGTCTGGGGCTGGGGGTGGGTGAGATGGGCATGATGGGTGCAGGCAGCGGCTACGGCTACGGGATGTGGGGTGGGACGGACGTGGGCCTCTACGGGCCCTACGCCTCCGACATGGGAGGGGGCGCGGGTGAGGACGCCGACCTGATGCCGCCCGTAAGGCGACCTCCCGCCGAAGAAGCGGAGACGGAAGAAGGGCTCATCCGCACCCGCGTCGGGACGGAGGGTGTCCCGGGCTCGACGGCCGACGTGCCTCTGAAGTACCGGGAGATGGTCCGTTCCTACTTCCAGCGGGTAGCCGAGGAGACCTCGGCGGGCGAGGTCTCCCCGGGGTCACGGTAGGAGAGACAGGCAGATGACAGGCCCACGGCGTCCGGAGTTCCTTCGCGGCTTGCAGAAAGGTCCGCGCTTGTACCTGGCCCTCGGTCTGCTGGCCCTGGCCGGGCTGGTGGTCGTGAGGTCGGCCCCGACCCGGGCGGAGGAGGGTGGAGGACGGGCCGCCATCCTTCTGGGGGAACCCGTCCCCGACCCGACCCACGTGGGCGGGGAAGCGACCAGTGTGGTCCAGGTGGCCAACCTCATCTACGCCCGGGTCAAGACCTCCCGCTGCTTCAGCGAGCACTTCCTCCGACGGGCCGAGACGGACACTACCATCTCCACCAGCCGACGCTACCACGCCGTGAAGCTCGACTCCGAGGACGTCTTCGAGTTCCCCTTCGTCATCATGACCGGCGAGGGGGACTTCGCCTTGAGCGCCAGGGAGCGGGAGCACTTCCGGGGGTACCTAAAAGCCGGGGGCTTCCTGCTGGCCTCGGCGGGCTGCTCTTCGGAGAACTGGGACCGGGCCTTCCGCCGCGAGCTGGGCCTCATCTTCCCCGACCTCCCCCTTACCCAGCTCAGCTTCGAACATCCCGTCTTTCACACCGTCTTTGACATCGACGACATCAAGACCCAGACCGGCACCTTCAAGCCCCTGGAGGGACTCACCCTCGACGGACGCCTGGCCCTCATCTACTCGGCCGACGGGCTCAACGACACCGGCCACGTCGAAGGCTGCTGCTGCTGCGGGGAGAACGAGATCCTCAACTCGGACGCCTTCAACCTCAACATCCTGGCCTACGCACTGCTCTTCTGAGGAAGCGCTGATGCACCCACCGCGGATGCAAGGAAGACGAGCACGGAGGGACGGGCCGACAGGCGTCGCCCCTGGCGGGTTGCTCGTGGCCCTCATACTGACCAGCTATTGGCTGCTGGCGTCCGCTCCGTCCGCGCCGGGGGCCGTCCGTCGAGGACTCCCCACCGAGCCCTTCGACTTCGAGAAGGTGCACTGGATCAGCACCCCCGCCGACGCCCGACGTGTCGCCCTGGAGGTGGGCAGACCCATCCTGGTCTTCGCCTCGGCGCCGGGCTGCCCCTGGTGCGCTGCCCAGGAGGAGGAGTGGGAGAAAGACGAGCTTCAGCCCCTGCTCTGCGAGTGGGTGCTCCTGAAGCTCGACTGCGCCGAACGCCCCGAAGAGGCGCAGGCCCTGGGGGTGTTCGGCGTACCGGCCCTGAGGGCCCTGTCCGTCCTCGGTGAGGAGGCGACCCGCTGGGACGGCTACCTGCCCGGAGAGGACCTGAAGAGCTGGCTCACCGGGAGCCTGAAGGAAGCCCGGGAGCTGGCCGCTGCCGTCGGAGCAGCCCTGAGTTCGACGGGGCCCATGACCGCCGAGCGGGCGGCCGAGTTGGTGGCCCTGCTGGGTCACCGCAGCCCAACGGTCCGCGAGGCCGTGACGGTGAGGGTGGTGAAGGAGCCGACGCTGTCGGCCGCGGCCGTGGTGGAGGCCCTGGCCGAAGGGAACCTGGCGCTCAAGTTGGGGGCCCTGGAGTGTCTGCGCCTGTGGGGCGCACCCATGGGGGGTCTGGACCCCTGGGTCCCCGAGAGCCTGCCCGGGGCCCTGGCCGAGCTCCGCGCCTGGGTGGAGGCCGGTCGTTTCGACGGTGGCCGGCCCACGGAGGCGGAGGTGGAGCGTGACTTCGAGACGCTGCTCACCGCTGACGAGGGCCGGGCCCGCTCGGCCCTGCTTCGTCTGGCCGGCCTGGGGGAAGAGCTCCTGCCCACGGTGCGGGAGCGTATGAACGAGGCCACGGGAGACCGGGAGCGGGCCCGACTGGCGCTGCTCCGCTACCGCCTGACCATGCCCGGGGACTTCGCCCGCCTACACCCGGAGTCCCTGGAACTGCTGGCCTCCCCCGACTCCGCTGACCGCATCGCCGTCGTGCGCGACCTGGCGGCCACGGGCGACGCCGGGCTGGAGAAGCTCTTCCTGGAGCTTTTCCAGGACCCCGACCCCGTGGTCCGGGAGCTGGCCCTCAGGGGCTTCAGACGTGCCTGTGGCCGACGGGCCAACGCCACCCTGACCCAGCTCCTGGGCGACCCCAACCTCAACGTCCGTGCCGCCGTGCTCAAGGAGCTGGCCCAGGAGCCCGGCAAAGACGTGCTCCCGCTCCTGGTCGACTACCTGAAG
>CAZIBA010000414.1:0-3283 GCA_964536795.1 uncultured Planctomycetota bacterium
AGTGCTCGGGACACGCAGGCTCAGGAGAGCCAAGACCGGCCGTGGCACACCAGCGCGGGAGGACCGGTTTCTGCCGATGGCACGGGCATCCCGCAGGAATCCCCGTGAGTGGAAGGCCATGGCCAGGCAAGACCGGCCGTGCCACACACCGCAAGACCGGCCGAGGCACACGTACCTGAAGCCAGTGAGGCGAGAGGAGAGAGGTCCGGAGAATCCTCGGAGCGGGGGGCCCTTACAAGGCCAGGAGCTTCTTTTTGACCCGTTCCAGTCGGTGGGATTCGGCGCGGGCGGCATTGCGGGCAGCGCGGATACGGGTGCGGGCGAGGTCGAGCCCCAAGTTGCCCGGGGCGCCCAGGTGGGTTTTGGAGCGGATGTTGGCCACGGGATCCTCAGAGGCGAGTTCCTTTAGGCGGGCGGCCACCTGCCCATAGGCGTCGCGGAAGGGCACGCCCTTCTGGGCCAGCCGCAGGGCTTCATCGGCAGCAAAGAGCTCGGGGGTGAAAGCGTCGATGCAGCGCTCCTTGTTCACCTTCAGCGCGCCGACGATGCGGGCAAGCATCCGGAGTGACGACCCGGTCAAGTCGAAGCCCCGCATAAGGGGGCCCTTGGTGTACTGGAGGTCGCGGTTGTAGCCCGAGGGGAGCTTGGCCATCAGACCCAGTACCTCCAGCAGGCATCCCTGCACCGAGGAGGCAAAGGCCCGAGCCGCCTCCAACGGACCCGGGTTTCGCTTCTGGGGCATAATGGAGCTTCCGGGGCAAAACTCCTCGGGAAGCTCGAAGTAGCCCAACTCCGGGATGCTGAACCAGATGAGGTCATTGGAGAGCTTGGCCACGTCGTGCATCAGCGTGGTGAGGGCGAAGAGCACCACGGCCTCGAACTTCCCCCGGCTGTTGTTGGCGTAGAGGACGTTGTTCTGCACCCGCGCGAAGCCCAGCAGGTCGCTGGTGAGCTGACGGTCGATGGGCACAGCTACCCCGTAGCTGGCCGCTGAACCCAGAGGACACTGGTTCACCAGGCCATAGCCCGAGTCCAACAGCATCAGGTCGTCCAGCAGGGCCTCGGCGAAGGCTCCCGCCCAGAGGCCCACCGAGGAGGGCATGGCCCGCTGGGTGTGGGTACGCCCGGGGATGGGGACGGCCCGGTGCTTGTGGGCGAACCTCACAAGGACGTCGGCCAGGCCGACGGCTGCCTCCTTCGTAGCCAGAATCTGCTCGCGCACGTAGAGGCGCAGGTCGGCTAACACCTGGTCGTTCCGCGAGCGGGCGGTGTGGAGTTTCTTGCCCAGAGGGCCGAGTCGCTTCACCAGACGGTTCTCGACGGCGGTGTGGACGTCCTCGTCCCGTCGGCGCACCTTGAACCGACCGGCGTCAGCGTCCTTGATGATGCTCACCAGCTCGCGCTTCAAGCGGCCGAACTCACGGGCGGAAAGGATGCCGATCTTCTCGAGCATCCGGGCGTGAGCGATGCTCCCCAGGCAGTCGGCCTCGACGAGGGCGGCGTCGAGCAGGTAATCCTCACCGACGGTGAAGAGCTCGGTCTCCGCGTCCAGCTCGTAGCCCTTGTCCCAGAGTTTGGGCATCCTCGGCTCAGCTTTCGGCTTGGTCCCGTTTGGCCAATACCAGGAAGGGGAGGGCGCGGATGAAGGCGGCGTCGGCGCATCGACGCTGGTCGAAGCCGCTGGCCTTGATGGAGCGGATCTCGGGCATGAACAGGCTGGACTTCGACTCCCGCTCCACGATTTCGACGTTGCCCTTGTAGAGCTTGACCCGGTAACGGCCGTTCACCCTCGCCTGCGACTGGTCGATGAAGGCCTCCAGGTCGAAGCGGAGGGGCTGGTAGGCCTCGCCGTGATACATCATGTAGGCCCACTTCTGGTCGACGGCCTTCTTGAACTGGAGTTCGCCCTTGGTCAGCGTCATCTGTTCCAGGTCGCGGTGGAGCTTCAGGATGACGTGAGCGGCCGGGGCCTCGTAAATCTCCCGGCTCTTGAGGTCCATTATCCCGTCCTCGAACATGTCGATGCGGCCGATGCCGTTCTCCCCGGCCGTGCGGTTGAGGACCTCCAGGAGCTCGGCTATGCCCACCTCGGAGCCGTTGTAGCGGAGCGGTACGCCGGCCTCGAACTCCAGCTCGATCTCGGTGGGCTCGTCCCTGGCCTCTTCCGGCGGCACCAGCCACATCCAGATGTCCTCGGGCAACGGCTGGTTGAGGTCGATGGCCCCGCTGGCGATGGACCGGCACCACATGGTCTTGTCGTCACCACCGGTGAGACCCTCGCTCACGGGCACACCCCAGGCCTTGCACAGCTCCTCCTCGTCGAGCCGGGTGAGGTCGAAGTCGCGCACGGGGACCAGCACCGTGAGCCCGGGGGCGAACAGTGTGAAGACGTTCTGCATTCGGTACTGGTCGTTGCCCTTGCCCGAGGAGCCCTCCAGGATGGCGTCACAGCCTAACTCGGAGGCCTTCTCGGCCACGGTGCGGGCGACGAGCTGACGGGTCATCGAGGTGGAGACGGGGTAGCCGCCGTAGTCGGCGTTGGCCTTGATGGCCATGCTCACCCACTCACGGGCGAACTCGTCTTTGACGTCGATGACGATGGGTTCGATGTCGAGGGCCTCGGCGTGTCGCTGGCTCTGGGCCAGCTCCTCCTCGCCCTGGCCGATGTCCACGGTGATGCAGACGATCTCCTTGGCCTTGTACTTCCGTCGAAGCAGCTCGATGCCCAGGCTGGAATCCAACCCTCCCGAATAGGCGATGGCGACTTTGCCCACCTCGGGGGTGGCGGTGTTCTCAACCTTGGCGATAATGTCCTCAACGGCCATATGCTCTTTCCCCTCTTCGCCAGGAGCCACCTCTGGGCCGGTCCCTCACCGGCTGCCTTTAGCCTCGCAAGTATGCACAAGGGGAACCGGTAAGGCAAGCGCTTTTCGCCCGACCCGTTACCGGACCCCGGGCGACCACCCTAAGCTGTTGGTTGGCAGGGAGTTCGGAAAGGACTTCCCTGTGGGGCTTTTTGGGGCCCACGTCACCGTCCGGCGAGGGCCGTCAGCAGCTCGTCTATCTCCTCGGGGGTGTTGTAGAAATGGGGGGAGACGCGCAGCCAGCCTCCCCGATGGGAGATGACGATGCGTTGCCGGCGCAGTTCCGCAGCCAGCCTTTCCAGGTCCGCTCCCGGGAGCCTGAAGCTGACGATGCCCGACCACTCGCCCCGCCGACGGGAACTCAGCACCTGGGTCCCGCACCCCGCCAGCGCCCGGCAGAGCCTGTCCGTCAACTGCTT
>CAZIBA010000415.1:0-3280 GCA_964536795.1 uncultured Planctomycetota bacterium
CGCCCTTCGGGCTATGGCGGACAGGCTCGCCCGGCCGTGGTGAAGGCAGCACGGCCATACGGGCCGTGGCACACAGGAATGTCGAGAGATCGAAGGCACCAGGGATGTGTGGCAGGGCCGCTTCCGCCTTCGCCCTTCGGGCTATGGCGGACAGGCTCGCCCGGCCGTGGTGAAGGCAGCACGGCGGGACAAGGCCCGCCGTGGCACATACGCCCCTTGGCTTCAGTTCTGGCGCTGGCGGTGTCAGTCGCCGGCCTGCTGCTCGTTGGGGGCGGATGCGCGGAGGAGGGAGCCGAGAGGCCGCGGCTCCTGCTCTACGCGGGGGCGGGTGTCCGTCCGCCCGTGGCCGAGCTGGCGGAGCTCTTCGGGGAGGAGCGGGGAGTCGTCGTCGAGTGTGACTACGCCGGTGCCGAGGTGCTCCTGAGTCGGATCAAGCTGACCCGCCGCGGCGACCTCTATATGCCCGGCGACGTCCACTACGTCGAGCAGGCGAAAGAGGAGGGTCTCATCGATTCCAGCCGAACGGCCTGCTATTTTGTGCCCGTCATCCTGGTGAGGAAAGGCAACCCCCAGGGCGTGGAGACCCTGGCGGACATGCTCCGGCCCGGCCTCAAGTTGGGGTTGGGGAACCCCGAGGCCTGCGCCATCGGCCGGAAAACGGACGCCATCTTCGAGAAGAACGGCATCAGCCTAAGTGACGTCGAGAGGAACGTGGTCTTCCGGGCCCTCACGGTGAACGAGCTCGGCATCCATATCACAGCGGGCAAGATCGACGCAGCAGTCGTCTGGGATGCCGTCGCCCACTACTACGCCGACAGGGCCGAGGTGGTTCCCATCCCGGCCGAAGGTAACGTCATATCCACCGTTCCCGTGGCCGTCTTGAGCTTCTCGGAGCAGAAGGACCTGGCCCGGGAGTTCGTCGAGCTGGTGACCTCCGAGCGCGGTGTGGAGGTCTTCCTGAAGCACGGTTACACTACCCAGCTCCCGGGGTGAGCAGAGGAGACGAGGGTGCCTGAGAGGCGCGCGAGTTCACCCGTGGCCGGACTTCGCAGCCGACTCTTCGCAGCGGCCACGCTGTCGGTGGTGGCCCTGTTCGTCGGTCTGGTGCTGGTGCTGGTCGTCGGCGACGTGGCCTACATCGACCTGAGCTCGGCGGCGGAGGTCCTGCGCTCCCCCTTCATCCGCTCGGCCCTCTACCTTTCGCTGTGGACCAGCATCCTCGCCGTCCTCATCGGCCTGCTCTTCGCGGTCCCCATGGGCTACGCCCTGAGCCGTTTCCGGTTTCCGGGGCTGACGCTGGTGGATTCGGTGGTGGACCTGCCCATCGTGCTTCCTCCGCTCATCGTGGGGCTGTCGCTGCTGGTGTTCTTCAAGACGGGGGTGGGCCGATGGATCGAAGCGAGCGGGTTGGAGTTCGTCTATCAGAGGAAGGGGATCGTGCTCTGCCAGTTCCTGGTGTCGGCGTCCTTCGGCATCCGCGCGGCGAAGCTGGCCTTCGACGGCGTCGACCCCCGTGTGGAGCACGTCGCCCTGACCTTGGGGTGCACCCGGGCTCAGGCCTTCTTCCGGGTGGCCCTGCCTCTGGCCCGGGGTGGGATCGTCGCCGGCGGGATACTCATCTGGGCCCGGGCCTTCGGCATCTTCGGTGCGCTGATGGTCTTCGTGGGGGCGGTGAGGTTGAGGACGGAGGTCCTGCCCACCACCATCTACCTGGAACAGTCGGTTGGTCGGATCGAGGTGGCCTTGGCCGTGGCCGTCCTGATGCTGGTCCTGGCCACCGTGGCCTTGGTGGCCATTCGGCTGGCGCTGGGCAGACGACTATGATTGACGTTCGTGGCCTGAACTTCTCCGTGGGAACGTTCGCCCTGAAGGACGTCGCGCTTCGGGTGGAGGAGGGGGAGTACTTCGTCGTTCTCGGACCGACCGGTTCGGGCAAGACGTTGCTTCTGGAGTGCCTCTGCGGCCTGAACCGGATCGACTCCGGCCGGGTCGAGATCGCCGGAACCGACGTCACCGACCTCGAACCCCGGGCCCGGGGCATCGGCTACCTGCCCCAGGACTACGCCCTCTTCCCCCACAAGACCGTGCGCCAGAACGTCGCCTTCGGCCTGGAGGTCCAGGGGGAGTCGGCCTCGGCCGTGCGGTCGTCTGCCGACGAGCTGATGGGACTGGTGGGGGTGGAGCACCTGGCCGAGCGCCTGCCCGCCAACCTCTCCGGCGGGGAGAAGCAGCGCGTGGCCCTGGCCCGGGCCCTGGCCATCCGTCCCCGGGCACTGTTCCTGGACGAGCCCGTCAGCGCGGTGGACGAGCAGAGCCGCGACACCCTCTGCCGGGAACTCAAAGCACTGCAGCGGGCCACCGCCACCACCACGGTGCACGTCTGTCACAACTTCTCGGAGATGCTGACCGTCGCCGACCGCGTGGCCGTGCTCAAGGACGGTCGGGTGGTGCAGGTGGGAACTCCGGTCGAGGTCGTCGAGCGTCCACGCGACCGCTTCGTCGCTGAGTTCGTCCGGGCCGTCAACCTCGTCGAAGCCCAGGCCGGGCCCGCGCCCCCTGCCCCTCTCCCCGGGGGAGAGGGGGGTGGGGTGAGGCCTCTGACGAGACTGGAGTGTGAGGGGGTGACCGTTTTTTCATCCGAGAGCGGCCAGGGACAGGTGACGTTCGTGGTGCGTCCGGAGAACATCGGCCTCGCCCGCGCGCGCCCGGAGCGGGCAGCCCAGGGCGAGAACGTCCTGAGAGGAAAGGTGAAGCGGGTTTCCGAGCGGGGCGCCCTGGTGCAGGTTACGGTGACGTGCGGTCAGGGCCTGGAGGCGCGGCCTCTTTCGTGCTGCACGACCGACGCGTCCACGAGAAGCTCCTCTCGGGCAGCCCCTGCTTACCGTGGAGACAAGCGAAGCTTGGAGCTTGCAGTCTCTTTGAGCAAGCGAGAGCACAGGGCCCTCGATCCCTCTCCGGGAGACGGCCTCTTCCTTTCCTTCTCCCCGGAGCACGTCCACGTGCTCAGAGACTGACCAGGTCGGGCCCCTGGACGACCCGCGAAGCCCCCGCTACGATTTGAAGGCCGTCCGGGGGGCAGCGACACCTTCAGCGCAGAAATCGGTGACGTCGGCGACGGGACCCCGGGCTATCGCAAGGTCGTCGCCAGCGACGACTTCGGCGAAGGTGGTCTGAGGAGGCGGTCAGTTGAGCAGGAGACCGCAGTGGAAGAGGTCAGTCGCTGGCCAGCCTGCCGGCGCGAAGGGAGACGGTCCTCTGGGCCACCCGGGCCACCTCGGGT
>CAZIBA010000416.1:0-3265 GCA_964536795.1 uncultured Planctomycetota bacterium
CCAGGTGGTCGTCGTAGATGCGTTTGACAAGGTCAAGCAGCTCCTCCGAGGGCAGCTCCCAGTGGTTCTCCATGGCCAGACGCACCCCGAGCCGACGGGCCGTCGGGAGCACCTCGCGCAACTCCTCCTCGACCTGAGCGACCTGCCCGGGCACGGGCCGACCCCGCTCGTCCCGGCGGACGTGGGAAACCAGCCGAAGCACGTCGGCACCGAACCCCTTCGACAGGTCGAGCAGATTCTTCAGGTAGACGGGCTCGGTGCTCCCAGCACCCAGTTCAACGAAGAAGCCCTGCTCGAGCGCCTGCTCAACCCGTCGGCGATCCTCGCCCGGCTCAGCCAGTCGCTCGGGACACAGGTTGTCACAGACCTGCACGCCCCGGACCCCCGGGAGACTCAGGGACTCACTCAGGAACCGGGCGATGCCCATACGACGATCGCCGACCACGTCGCCCCACCCCGCGGCCCAGCGAAAAGCGTGGCTGCTTACCCCCAGACGCATCGGTGTCCCGGGTTCTATGGACAGGTCGCTCTCACACAACGCCCGTACGCACTCACAAGGAAGGATACGCTTGTTTGGGCTCCGGTGAAAGGCTTTTGCATGGGAAGGTCGTGCGGTCGTTACAAACTCGTTACACCGAGTCGGGGAGGCGGGGTGTATGCTGTGGGCAGGTGAGGGCGCTGGGCCGTCGGGGGTGCTCCTCGGCCGTCGGCGTCGGTATCGGAGCACGGGGAGGGATGTGCCGTGAAGCTGATGAAGGTGTGGTGGGGTGCTGGCGTCCTAATGGTGTTAGGCATCCTGTTGTGCGGGTACGTGGTCGGGCAGGGGGCCCTGGGCGGCCGGGGGTCCCAGAGCAGGGACGCCGAGCCGAGGGAGATCACGGTGCGCGGGGTGGCCGAGGTCATCGTGCCTCCCGACTTCGTGACCATGGACACCCGCGTGGTCACCCTGGACATGGACCTGACCAAGTCCCAGGCCGAAAACGACGAGAAGGTGAAGGCCGTTTTGGCGCTCATCGACGAGCTGGGGATCGAGCCCAAAGACGTGCGCACGAGCTACGCCTCCCTCGGACCCAAGGAACGTCGGGAACGGGACAAGCCTCCCGTCTTTGAAGGTTACGAGGCCTCCAAGAGCATCACCGTGGTCCTCCGGGACCTGTCGCAGTACGAGGGGCTCCTCTCCGGGATGCTCAAGTTGGGCGTGAACCGGGTGAGCGGCATCAAGTTTGGCGCTACCGACGAGATCGAGAAGCGGCGCGAGGCCCGCATCCTGGCCGTCAGAGCGGCCCGGGAAAAGGCCGAGTACCTGGCCCGCGAGCTCGGTCAGAAGGTGGGCCAGCCCCTCTGGGTGGCCGAGTTCAAGAGGGAAAGCTTCGGGCCATCGCCCATGTCCAACGCGGCTTTCTTCTCTGGCCGTGAGGTGGAGGCCGAGACCGACAGTGAGTTGGGCACCATCGCCCCGGGCAGCATCACCGTCCGCGCCCAAATCGAAGCCTCCTTCGAACTGATGGACTAAGCTGAGGCGCCCAGACGCAAAGCGCCAAAAAGGATTACTGCGGGCAGCCTACGTCCTGTCCAAGACAGCGGATACGTCCACGACGTAGATCTGTCGGCTGCCTTCGTGGGCGGAGTCGAAGCAGAGCTGTCGGCCGGTCCGGCTCCAGCGGGGGTGGAGGTCGCAACGGATCTCACCGTCCAGTTCCGGGGGTGCGAAGTACCTCCCGACGTCAACGCGCAGCCCGTCCTCGACTCGGTAGAGGATGAGCGTCCTCTGCCGACCAGCGCGCGGATAGGTGTCGGTCAGAACCCATCGGCGGTCGGGTGAGTAGGAGCAGTGACCGTCGGTCGTAAGGATACCTTCGCCGACCACCTCTCGCTCGTCCGACTGGTCAGTGAAGAGGAAGTAGCGGTCGCCCACGTCGTTCTGCCTGGCCCAGGCCAGGACGTGTGCCGGGTCGCGCCAGTCGTAGTGCGAGACCATCCCGTGGTCGGCCAGGCAGCAGATGCCCGACCCGTCCAGGTCGGCGGTGAGCAGGCGCGTCTTCCACGGCCTCGTCTGACCCCAGGGCGCCCAGCGATGGAGGAAGGCGAATCGGCTGCCGACCGTGTTCACCTGGATGTGGTTGAACCAATGCTTGGCCCCCTCCATCGAAGCATCCCGGCGGAAATCAGCAACCTGGGCGTAAGTGATGATGAGCTTAGGCTCACCTCTCGTCAGGTTCATCCGGTAGATGCCGTCGTCTTCCGGGTGTGGGTCGTCCCGGCCGGGGTCTGCCGGACCCGCGTAGCCGTAACCGGGGCGGGTGTCGGCGATGCGGGAGAAGTTGGTGGAGAGCGCGGCTTCGCCGTCCGGGCTGACGACGTAGACGGGACGGGGTAGCGTCCGGGCTTCACCACTGAAGACGTCGCGGATGACGGAGACGAAGCGGCTACCTTCGCGGGCGTTGTGGATGATGAGCCTGTCGGGGGCCGAGGGCAGCCAGTGGAGCATAGTCCCCTGCTGCCAGTTCCAGGCACGGGTCTGGCCCAGCGGCCGCCAGGCGTTCTCCTCCCCGGTGTCGATGAGGCCGATGGTGACAGCGTCATCAGGCCCGGGCGGCCGGTCCATGAAGCGCGTCTGCAGGGCGAGCAGGTAGCGGCCCGTCACGTCCCACGGGCACTTGTCGTAGTAGCCGAAGAAATGGAACCCAGGGCCGCCGGTGACAGCTCGTGCAAGTGGATACTCAGGAACTTCGGAGATGACCTGCCTCCTCTCAACTCGCGCCTGACCAGCTCACGGCTTCACACATCACAGCAGACCGGCGGCCAACGTCTGCTGCGACGTAGCCCCCCTTGACGCCAAGTGAACGCTCTTCTACCATCCCTTTCCGTGGGGAGCAACGCTGAAGGAGACGACGCCATGACTGATACACACTCTATCCGTGAGCTGGCGCGGGACCTTCCGGTCCGCGCAGAGGTGGACGTTTTGGTGGCGGGAGGCGGGCCTGGCGGCGTGGGCGCGGCGGTCGCTGCAGCTCGCGCGGGGGCCAAGGCACTGCTGGTTGAGCAGTATGGCTGCGTGGGTGGGATGGCCACCATCGGCCACGTGCTCACCTGGTCGGGCGCGGTGCGGGGTGGGCTGTTTGAGGAATTCAAGTCGCGGGTGAAGAAGGCCGGCGGCCTCACCCGTTCGGGCATAGGCTTTGACCTGGAAGTGACCAAACGGGTGATGGAGGAGATGTTGACAGAAGCCGGTGTGGAGCTGCTCTATCACACCTTCGTCTGCAAG
>CAZIBA010000417.1:0-539 GCA_964536795.1 uncultured Planctomycetota bacterium
CGTTCCGCGACCCCCGTGTCCTGTCCATACTCCTCGAAGCGCTCCGTGACGAGGACCCCAAGGTCCGCCGGTCGGCGCTGCGCGGACTTTCCCACCGTCCCGGCCGGGCATCGGAGCGGGCAGTGCAACAGGCCCTGCATGACCAGGAGCCTTCCGTGCGGCGCTCTGCCTGTAGTGTACTCAACAGCATCGGGACGGAGAAGTCCATTCCCTTGCTCATTGAGGCCATGAAAGCGTCGGACGGCGCCTATCAGATCCCTGGCCGGGGCACGGACTACGGGCTGCGCAACGGTGCCGACCACGCCTTGGCTGCCATTACTGATGCCGCCTATGGTCAAAGCGCGGAGGCATGGGAAGGGTGGTGGCAGACCGTCAAGGAGGACTACGACCTGCGAAAGGGCCTGCGCCGCCGCTTGTTTACGCTGCTTCCGTCCCCAAGCGGCCCACCGGGTGACCACTACGAAGCCTTCAAGGCCATCTATTGGCGGGACATGCGTGAGTTAGCGCCCGAGCTTGTGCGCTATCTGCAGCTCCCCAAC
>CAZIBA010000417.1:549-1155 GCA_964536795.1 uncultured Planctomycetota bacterium
GAGCAAGCGCCTTGGAAGGACTTTGCGGCCCACATTCTTGTTCTTTGGGGCTATGGCGAGGGCATTGCATGGATGATAGAACATCTGGACGACAATGAAGAGTTTCCCGCTTCCTCCCGGGCTCCCATCGGGACGTTGGGGCGCGCCTGCCGCGTCAACTTCTTCGGTGACAAGGAGCGCTGGCGGAAGTGGTGGCAGGAGAACAGCGCGCGCTTCCCCAGCGCTGCAGAGGGCACGTGAAGCGGCTAACTGAGGTAGTTGCGGAGGTATTTGGGGGTGTAGGCGCACGCGGAGACAGGGGACGGGGGCGTTCAGTTGAACGCGCCTACTGAGTCGCCGTTTGAGCGGCGACACACTCGGTTGGGGAGCCCGACATCTCCTGCGGATACGCACGGAGCTCTCTGGCGGGTGATTCTGTGACGGCTACGGGGTCTCGGCCGCACCCTCCCATTCGGTGTGGAAGGAGCCCTCTTTGTCCAGGCGCTCGTAGGTGTGGGCGCCGAAGTAGTCGCGCTGGGCCTGGATGAGGTTGGCGCTCAGGCGCGGGTTGCGGTAGCTGTCGAAGTAGCACAGGGCCGAGCTGAACGCGGGGATGGGAATGCCCAG
>CAZIBA010000417.1:1165-2075 GCA_964536795.1 uncultured Planctomycetota bacterium
GTCGCCCCCCGGGGCAGCCAGGGCACACCGGCCTGGTCCGCGGGGATCACGGCCCGCCTCCAGCCCACCTGGGCCTCGGCCAACTCGCTGAGGAAGTAGGGGGCCACCATCAGGTTGGCCAGGTCGGGGGCGTCGGTGAAGGCCTGCTTGATGGGGTCGAGCAGCTTGGCCCGGATGATGCAGCCCCCCTTCCAGATGCGGGCGATCTCGGAGAGCTTGAGGCCGAAGTCGTGCTCCTGCGAGGCCCAGCGGAGCAGTGTCATCCCCTGGGCGTAGGAGGCGATGACCGAGCCGTAGAGCGCTGCGCCCAGGTCGCCGATGAGGACGTTGCGGTCCACCGTGGGTCGTCGCTGGGGACCGCTGAGCACCTCGCTGGCCTGCCGACGCTCCTCCTTGAAGGCCGAGAGGACCCGGTCGATGACGGCCGTGTCGATGGTGGGGATGGGCACACCCACGTCGAAGGCGTCCTGAGAGGTCCACTTGCCCGTGCCCTTCTGCCCGGCCTTATCCAGAATCAGGTCCACCAGCGGCTTCTTGGTCTCCGGGTCGATGTGCTTCAGGGCCACCTCGGTGATCTCCATCAGGTAGCCGCCTAACTTGCCCTGGTTCCACCCGCCCACCACCCGGCCGATCTCGGGAGCCGACAGCCCCAGCACCCGGCCCAGAATGTCGTAGGTCTCGGCGATGCAGGCCATGATGCCGTACTCGATGCCGTTGTGCACCATCTTCACGTAGTGACCGGCGCCACCGGGACCGACGTAGGTGACGCAGGGCCCGTCCTCGGTGCTGGCGGCGACCTTGGTGAGGATGGGGGCGACGGCGTCGTAGGCCTCCCTGGGCCCGCCGGGCATGATGCAGGGACCGTGCAGGGCCCCGTACTCGCCTCCGGATATGCCCGTGCCGATGTAGA
>CAZIBA010000417.1:2085-3265 GCA_964536795.1 uncultured Planctomycetota bacterium
CCGCCGAGGCCAGCTCTCCCTGTCGGCGGACGGTGTCCTTGTAGTAGGAGTTCCCCCCGTCGATGACGATGTCGCCTTCCTCAAGGTTAGGCGTGAGCTCTCGGAGCATGGCGTCCACCGGGTCGCCGGCCTTCACCATCAGCAGCACCCGTCGGGGCTTCTGGAGGGCAGCGACGAAGGCCGGTATCTCAAAGGTCCCGACGACGCTCTTCCCCTTGGCCGGCCCCGCCAGGAACTCCTCGGTGCGGGCCCCGGTGCGGTTGTAGACGGCTACAGTGAAGCCCCTGCTCTCCACGTTCAGGGCCAGGCTCTGACCCATCACGGCCATACCGATGATGCCGAAGTCCTGTGTGCCTGCTGCTTTGGCCATGCTCTCGGGCCCTCCTCACTCAACAGATCCCCTCTGACAACTCATCACATTATACCCACGGGGCACCACCCCGGCAACCTTCAGTGACCCTCAAAGCACCTGTGGGGAGAGGGGGATTCCGAGAGGACCTCCATCCCGCCTTGCGCGGGCCCGCCCCGCTCTCTATTCTTACAGGGGTTGGGCTCGGCCCCACGGACGTGGGGACTCGTGTGCCACGGCTGGTTCCGCCTTCGCCCTTCGGGGCTATGGCGGACAGGCTTGCCTGGTCGTGAGTTCGCAGCTGTGCCACGGGCCGGCCTTGCTGGTGTGCCACGGCCGGTCTTGTCCGGCCGTGCAGGAGTACAGGAGGAACAGCCCTACGGCCAGGCAGTGGCACCCGAGCTCTGGGACCTTGAAAGGTCGACTCATGCGTATCGTCGCCGATGAGAACATCCCCTACGTGCGGGACGCCTTCGCTCACCTGGGCGAGGTGACGACCGTGCCCGGCCGGAGCCTCACCCGCTCGGCCCTGGCAGAGGCGGAGGTGCTGCTGGTCCGCTCGGTGACCCGTGTGGGGTCGGAGCTTCTCCACGACACGCCCGTCCGCTTCGTCGCCACCGCCACCATCGGCACCGACCACGTCGACACCGAGTACCTCCAGCAGCGGGGCATCGGCTTCGCCAGCGCGCCCGGTTCCAACGCCGACTCGGTGGCCGAGTACGTCGTCGCCGCGCTGCTGGTGGTGGCTCACCGGCTCGGTTGGCAGCTTGAGGGCCGAAGCATCGGCGTGGTCGGGGTGGGGAACGTAGGCAGCCTGGTGGTCCAACGGTG
>CAZIBA010000418.1:0-3261 GCA_964536795.1 uncultured Planctomycetota bacterium
CCGTCGTAGACGAAGTCGTGGTATATCTCGTCGCTGATGATGAATAGATCGTGCGCCTGGGCAAAGGCGACGGCTTCGACCAGCTCGTCGAGAGAATAGACCACACCGGTGGGATTGCAGGGACTGTTCAGGATGAGGAGCTTGCTCTTGGGGCCGACGGCCTTCTCCAGGGCCTCTCGCCGGAGCCGGAAGTCGGGGTAGGTGTCCACGAAACGGGGTCGGCCCCCAAACAGGTTCACCAACTGCTTGTAGCTGACGAAGTAGGGGTCGGGGATGAGCACCTCGTCACCCGGGTCCACCAGCACCATCAGGGCCAGCAGCAGCCCGCCACTCACCCCGGAGGTGATCATCACCGCGTCCGCTGTCCAGCCGCTGCGGACGGCGATGTGCGAGCGCACGGCCTCCCGGAGCTCAGCCGTGCCCTGGGTGACGGTGTAGCGGTTCTGGCCGGCCCGGATGGCCCGGACGGCCGCCTCCTTGACGAGGTCAGGCACGTCGAAGTGGGGCTGGCCGATGCTCAGGTTGACCGGCTGTTCGAGCTTCTGCGCCAGGTCGAAGACCCGGCGGATGCCGGAGATCTCGATGCCCTTCAGTCGCTCGGCAAGAAGCTTTTCCGGTGCGGGGGGCACAGGGGTTCCTCAGGTGAGTTCCGGTGGTCTGGGTCAGGACTTCGAAGCTTCCCCGGAGCCGTTTTCGGCCGCTTCCTCGGGAGCTCCCTCTGGGGCGACGACAGCTTCCTCTTCCTTCACCTTCTTCTTGCTGCGGGTCTTGTGGACCCGGACCGCCACCTTGGGCAGCCCGAAGACGGACCCCCCCGCTTCCCACCGACCTTCAAGCTCCAGGACGGCCAGTCGTTCCTCACGGGTAAGCACGTTGCGTCGGCGAAGGAGTCCACCCTTCACCTTGAGACTCTTGTCCACGGCCACTCGAAGCACTCCTCGTTCCAGCGTTCCTCGCTCTACTGTGGCAACTGGTTGATGAAGGCGGTCCTGAAGTCCGGTCCCAGTTGCAGTATCCTCTGCAGGCCTTCTTTCGCCGCTGCGTGGTCTCGGCTGGGGAACCGTCCCATACAGACCACGTGCTTCTCCCCGATCTTCTTCACCACGACGTCGGGGAAACCCAACTCCGTCTGCAGTCTGGCTGCCAGCTCCCGAGCCTTCTGACTCTGACCGGCGTCGTAAGTGGCCACCTGTACCGTGTAGGTGAGCGACCTGACGACCGGCTCCACCGCCGACGGCCCCGGCCCCGCATCAGGCTCAACGGCAGGCGGCAGCGTCCCCCGTCGCGTCGTGTCGGACCCCGCGCCGCTTCCCCGGACGGGCGCGGCCGGCACGTCCTCCGACAGGTCCGGAGCGCGGGCCGTCAGCCGACCCAGGGAGAAAAGCACCACGCCAACGCCCACGAGGGCTGCGATAAGCGCACCCAGGACCCCGGCGCTCAGACCTATTACCAGCAGGGGCTGCTTGCCCAGGTCTATGTGCCTGGGCTCGTAGGGGGCCGCAGCGGGGCGCCCTTGCCCCTGCACCGTCTGTCCCCGGGGAACTACGGGCTCCTCCGGTCCGCCGGCCCCGAAGGCCTCCAGCAAATGGGGACCGCGGCGCGCCTTTGCCATCGACATCCTCCCATCGGTCGCCCGACGCTCTCCCAGCTTCGCCCTGCCAGGGCTGAGTAGCATCCCGCGCCTCATCAACACAGTATGATACCCAATCTGAAGCCGCAGCGTCAAAGGATTTCCAAGGAAATGCGCCGGTTCACGCGTTGGCCGGGGTCACAGCTTTGGCAGGCACGTCGGCGACCCCGGCCAGACAACTCCCCCGGGACGACGCAAGCATTGAAGCCTGCAGGGTCATTTAGTTCTCGGGGGAAAGTGCCGATAACCTCTTTGGGGGAAGGTTTCTCAAGGAGGAGTTGACGATGTCAGAGAGGGTGCAAGGGACGTTGTGGGAGCTGTTGGGGGAAGTGGCTGATCACCGCAGCCCTTTGGGCCGCCGGTTCAGCCTGCGCAGCATCTTGACTTTGACGCTGGGGGGTGTGCTCTGTGGCCGCAAGAGCCTGGCGGCCATCGCCCGCTGGGGTCGTGGGCTGAAGCGGAAGCAGTTGCGGCAGCTGGGAGTTGAGCGCTCGCGGGCGCCCTGCCAGGCCACCTATCACAACGTCTTGAAGGGACTTGAGGTGGAGGCCCTGGAGCGAGTGCTGGCCCGGTGGGTGCGGGGGCTGTTGGGAAAGGCTCCACCCGGACAGCTGGCCATGGACGGCAAGAAGCTGCGAGGCAGTCGCGGCCAGGACTACCCGGGCCTGTATCTGCTGGCGGCCTACTCGGAGGCAGTCCAGGGGGTGATCGCCGAGGTCCAGGTAGCAGAGCAAAACAACGAAATCACCGCGGCCCTGAAGTTGCTGAAGGAGATCCCGCTGGAGGGTGCTGTGCTTACGGGCGATGCCATCTTTGCCCAAAAGGAGATATGTGAAGAGGTTATGGCTGGCAGCGGTGAGTACTTCTTCCTCGTCGAAGCCAATCAGCCGGGCTTGCAGGAGGACATCGTCGCCGCCTTTGCCCCGCCGGTTTCCCCCCTGGGAGGAGCGCCTCTGGGAGGCAGAGGTGCAGGTCACCCAGAGCGTGGAGAAGGGCCACGGGCGCCTGGAGGAGCGTTGGCTGGAAGCCACTGAGCGCCTGAAAGGATACCTGGACTGGCCGGGGGTCCAGCAGGTGTGTCGTATCCATCGCCGGCGGGTGGTGCCAGGGGAGGAAAGCTGGGAGACCGTCTACGCCATTACCAGTCTTTCTCGCCAAGAGGCCGATGCTGAAAGGTTGCTCACCCTCTGTCGAGGTCACTGGGGGATCGAGAACCGCCTGCACTGTGTCCGCGACACCACCTTGGCTGAAGACGCCTGTCGGGTGCGCACGGTGCCGGTCGCCCATACCCTGGCGGCCCTGGGCAACACGGCCCTGGCTTTGCTGAGGAGGCAAGCATTCTCCAACGCCGTGGAGGGCCTGGAGCACTTCGCCGAACACCGCTCCCACACCATCCGACTCCTCCGCTACGGGAGAACTAAATGACCCTGCCGGGATGCCGCAGGCGTCAGATTTGTGGGTGACATTCTCTGGGGGCAGGCAATGCACCGTACCGGGGCATGCAGCCCGCCGGTCGGCGGGGGACAAGGGGCTTAAGCCCCTTGCCTCCCTGAAACCTTCAGCGGCTGCCCGTTCTTGCCTGCTGCCCGTCCCCCCTACGGGACTTGCTTACCCACAAATCTGACGCACAC
>CAZIBA010000419.1:0-3259 GCA_964536795.1 uncultured Planctomycetota bacterium
GGAGAGCATGCACCAGGTCACCTGAACCACCGAGGCGACGGCGAAGCCCAGGGGATGCAAGGGCACCCCGGGCAGACGGTAGCGGGCAGCGATGATGAGAGCGCCCACCACCGCCCCGACGGCCAGCATCATCAGTCTCTTGGTGTCTGGGGGGAAGGGGTTCTGGAGCTTGGAGACCAGGTTCGTGAAGGGGGTCTCGGCCCCGGCGGCGAAGGCCCACTCGCTCCAGTTGAAGGCCCCGTGCCGGTAGCCCAGGTACAGGGTGAAGATGACGCTCACCGAGATGGAGACCACCAGGGCCGCCACCAGGGCCTGCACCACGGCCCGACGACCCAGTCGACGGCCACTGGCCAGCCCGGAGGCGTTGGCAGCGAAGGGCATGAACTCGCATATCATGTCGCAGAGCCAGGCGTAGCTGAAGGCCAGGCTGGTCATGGTCAGGTTGTCCAGGATGACGTGGTTGCCCAGGGAGCGGATGGCGAAGGTCTGGGGGATGAGGGGGCCACGCACGAAGACCAGTCCGCCCTCGATGACGCAGCGGGTCACCCCCAGGTAGAGGATGAGCGTGGCGAAGAGGAACATCACCACCACCAACGGGCTCATCCCCGACCGGAACATCCAGAAGGCGATGTAGCCCACCGAGGCGATGAGGGCCCAGACGGCCGTCCGGTAGGAGAGCAGCTCCCGCGAGTCGTCCACCGCGGGGTCGTTCTTGAAGGCCTTGCGGAAGACGTCCCGCAGGTGACCCCGGGCCACCCACAGGCCCAGCAGCACCATCACCGCAAAGGCCCCGAAGCCCTGCCAGGCCATGGCCGCGTTGATGGAGGAATAGGTGTCGGGCGTGCCCACGGTGAACCCGGTCCGGTTGAAGATGGCCTGCTGCACCATCCCCAGCAGCCAGAAAAACCAGATGCTGAAGGAGACGTCCAGGTTCACGAAGTAGGTGAGCCCAATCAAGAGGGGCGAAATTAGCAGCCTCACCGTGGGGAAGTTCTGGAAGTTCAGCCAGCGGTCGAAGCGGACGGTGCTGAAGGTGGGGTAGAAGTAGGAGAGCATGTTCCAGCAGATGATGAAGAAGGGCACCAGAAAGCCGGCCCAGAAGACCCGACTGCGCATGAAGACGGGCAGCAGCCGATCGTCGTGGGAACCCTCCACCATACGCAAGGGCACCTCGTTCAACGGGAAGACCAGCCTTTCGTTCTCCACCCACTGTCGACGCATGATGGCCACCACCGCGAAGCTGGCCACCATCACCGCCCCGATGAGGGGCAGCCACCAGGCCAGGGGGACGAACCAGGCCCGCCAGGGTATGCTCTCGCCAGCCGGGAGCCCCTGGTAGAACCAGACGATGGCCTGCTGATTCTGGGGGCAGATCCACTTGGGGATGTAGTCGTGGAAGAACTCGGCCCAGCGGTTCTCCGGGCTGGCCAGGTAGTAGGGGGCGGATATGATGCTCAGCAGGTAGCTGGTCATCCCGTAGGTGATGGGCTGTCCGCCCACCATTATCATAATGTAGATGAGGAGCAGCTCCCGGGGCCTGAGCGCCCAGCGCTGCCGGAGCGCCTTCAGGGCCCCGTTGAGCAGCGTCACCACGATGAGGAAGGGGAAGATGAGTCCCAGCGGGAGATAGCTGGTGTAGAAGAGGGTGGTCTTGATGATGTAGTGCCCGTAGGGACCGGCCAGGGCCAGGAAGACCACCAGGACGAGTCCGATGAGGAGCACTCGACCCGGGAGCCCCCCTTCCCCTCCGCCAAGCTCCTCGGTGCTTAGGAGCGCAGGGGGACCAGCCCCTTCGCTTACCTCTGAGGCGTCCCTTTGCCCAGCCACCGCTCTGCCTTTCCTGTCGGAGGTCCTCCACCCGCCGGGTGCCTCGCACCTCTCCTCCAAGCCCAGCCGGATACTCTATCAGGGAACCCCACCTGCCGCAAGTGCCCTTCGGCCGACAGCGCCCTTCGCCGTTGACCGAGGGCCGGCTTCCTGGTAGCATTTGTTCTGTCGAGCTTTGCAGACCACTGGGGAGAGTGATATGCGCGCGGCTACCGACAGAACCGTGCGTGACAAGCTGTTCGAGGGGATGAGCCGGGCCATCGGCCGGGAGCCTACCAAGTTCCTCTTCCGGGTCTACGACCTGGCCCACTTCGACCTTCTGGGCCGACCACGCTACGGCATCGGCTCCATCGACATCACCTACCGCTGCAACCTCAACTGCAAGCACTGCTACTTCAAGGAGTACGGCTTCGACAACGAGCTCACCGACGAGCAGTGGACCGCCCGCTTCGAGGCCCTGAAAGCGACCCCCTTCCCCTTCTACCAGGCCAGTTGGATCGGGGGCGAACCCCTGCTGCGCAAGAAGCTGGTCGGTAACTTGATGAAGATGTTCCGCTCCAACGTGGTGGCCACCAACGGCACGATCCCCCTGCCCGACTGGCCCGACTGCAACTTCTACGTCTCCGTGGACGGCACCTACGAGTATTACCGAGACATGCGCGGACAGGCCTGGATGTACGACCGCATCAAGAAGAACGCCAACCGACCCGACCTGCGCATCATCGTCGCCATGGTGGTGGCCAGGAACAACTGGCAGTGCCTCCCCGAGATGCTCCGGGAGTGGAGCCAGATGCCCGTCAAGGGACTCCTCTTCCAGTTCTACACACCCATCCGCGGACAGCAGCAGGACCTCTGGACCGGCTGGGAGCTGCGCGACAGAATCCTCGATCTGCTCATCAAGCTCAAGGGCAAGTACGGCGACTTCATCATCAACCCCGTGAGCATGCTCCGGCTGATGAAGAGCGACCGGGCACCCGGGATCCTGGCCCGCTGCCCCTACTCCCGCGACTCCTATGCCCTGGCCCCCGACGGTACGGTGAAGAAGCCCTGCATGATGGGCGATAAGGCCGACTGCTCCCGCTGTGGATGCGTCCTCCCCTACCACAGCGAACTGATGCGCCAGAAGAGCCTGGTCTTCCGGGAACTGATGGGTGCCCTGAGCAGACTCTTCGCCGGTGACGGTCGAAGGCGCGGCGCCCGGCTGCCCCCTGGGTCACCTCCCGAGGAGGTGGCCCCCTCGGTCCAGCATTGAGCCAACCCGGACCGCGGGGTGGCCGGGGTAGTCACCCCCGAAGCAGAGGACTCATCCGGGAAGCCTGCGAGCCGGAGAACGTAGTGCAGGAAGAGGGCTTCGGCCCCCTCCGCCTGGTGTCTTGAGCGTGCCACCCACGGTTCTCCCTCTCCCTCTGGGAGAGGGACGGGGTGAGGGAAG
>CAZIBA010000420.1:0-3253 GCA_964536795.1 uncultured Planctomycetota bacterium
GATGCCGACGTTCCACTTCTCGGCGAAGGCCTTGGCTTTGTGGGGTTTGTAGTGATAGCAGCTTTTCACCCGGACCTGGGTGGCCTCGGCCAGGACGTTCTTCATCCGGTTCTCACCCCACATCCCCAGGCCGACGATACCCATAGTCATCGGTTGCGCGTTCATCGCTGCCTTACCTTTCAGCACAAAAGGGTTGGTCTGCTCCACGGGCTCCGGGCAGCATAATAGCACCCGGCGTCTCGGAGGGCAACGCCGACCGTCAGAGGCGTCCGTCCCGGGGCTCAATCCCGGGCCAGGCCCAGGCTGCTCAGGTCGGGGTGTTCCTTGCGGGGCTCCTGGAAGCCGACTGCCGACACCCCGGCCACGGCCAGGGCCATGGCCAGCGAGATGACCATCACCGGGACGTAGTCGATGCGGTCCACCAGCCAGCCGCCCAGAACGGGCACCAGCAGCATGCTGAGTGCCCCGATGGTCGCCGCTAGCCCCATGTAGGCGGGCCGGTCCTCCACGTGGGCGAACTCCATCACGACGTTCAAGTGGCCCAGCACGTTGGCCACGTAACCCACCCCGAAGAGGAAGTAGACCAGCATGAAGCCCCAGATCACCGCCTCACCCCAGCAGCCAAGCGTGAGACCCGCTCCCAGAGACGCCGCCGTGGCCGCGGCCGATATCACCAGCAGCGACTTGAACCCGAACCGGTCGCCTATCCACCCGGCCAGCGGGGCGAAGAGTATCTGGCCCAGGTAGTTCATGGGAGTGAAGCGCTTCACCACCAGGCCGGGGGAGACGTGGAACACCTCGCAGGCGTAGGCCGAGAAGAGACTGATGGAGAAGAGGTAAGCGAAGGGGAGGAGCACCCGTACGACCAGGTAGCGGGCGAAGTTGCGATCCCGCCCGAGCAGGCCCAGGCAGCCCCGCACGTAGAGCCACCAGCCCCGCACGGGGTCCCGCTGGCGGGGGTAGTAGGGCTCCCGCGACAGGCCGATGAGGACGAGGGCAAGGCTGAAGGAGGCGAAGCCGACGAAGAAGGGCCAGGCGTAGCTCTGAGGTTCCTTGTCTCCCAGGCGAAGAAGCAGGCTCCCCGTGGCGTAGGCAGCGACCACGGCCGCCAGCATACCCGTGGCCTGCTTGAGCCCGAAGAAGCGACCCCGTTTCTCCGGGGCGATGATCCGCCCCAAGAGCTCCTGCCAGGTCATCATGCCCATACCGGCCAAGAGGACGTTGACCCCCATGATGGCGAAGAGGGTGATGAGGCCGAACCGGAAACCCAGCCGAGGCACCAGCAGTGCGCTCAGGGCCATCAGCAGCAGGGGCACCCGGTTGGCGGCGCCGAAGTAGATGGCTATTCGCCGGCGCTGCCTGGCCAGCTGCAGGAAGTAGGCCACGAACAGTTGGGGGAAGCTCCAGGAGAACACGAACAGCGCCCAGGGCAGGGCGATGAGGAGCTTGCTCGTGGTCAGCAGCCCCACGTAGGTGGCCAGCACCGTCTCCGGCGCGAAGCAGGTCAGACCGAAGAAGCTGAACATGCCCTCGACGACGTGGAGCCGGGAGTTGTAGCGGTGATGCCGCCTCACCTGCTCCCAGTACTCGGGGAGGGTGCCGGGGACGGAGGGCTCCACCCCTTGGCCGTAGCTGCGTTCCTCATCCACGCCCGGACCACCCTCTCCCTTCGAGGCCCACGCTCACGTCCGTGCCGTCGGCAAGGCTTCCATACTCGGCGGACCGGAGTGCCCTGTCAATGGCCGTTGCCCACGACCTCTTGGCGAACGCAGTTGACACCGGGAGTGAGGTAGGGTATGGTGAAGGCATCCGCTGGTGGGTGTAGCTCAAGTGGTTAGAGCACGTGACTGTGGCTCACGGGGCTGGGGGTTCGAGTCCCCTCACCCACCCCACGCCTGAGAGACTGGTGTGCCTACGCCCATCCTGCTCTCTTGCCGAGGGGCTCTCTGCGCCCGGTCTTCCCGGCCGGGGAGAAGGGACTGCTGGGCTGAGCCGGGCTACTCCTGAGAGAGGGCTTCGAAGCCGGCGACGATGTCTAAGAGCTCCTCGGTGATGGAGGTCTGTCGCTGGTGGCGGAAGCTGCGGTTCAGTTCCTCCAGGCGCTCCTCGATGTTCCGCTCGGCCCGCTGCATGGCGCCGAGTCGGCTGGCGTTCTCGCTGGCCAGCGACTCGGCCGAGGCCCGGTAGAGCTCGATGAAGAAGTGCTCGCGAAGCAGCTTGGAGAAGAGCCGCCGCCAATCCATAGTGAGCAGCGGGGCCGAGCGCGACTCCCAGACCTTTCCCCTCAACGCCCCCAGCCAGTCCATGTCCACGGGCACCAGCCGGTGGGTGTGGGGGCGGTAGAGGGCCCCTCCCAGTGACTCGTTGTAGAAGAGCACGACCTGACCCACCTCCTCCGAGCGGTACCACTGCTCGACCCGGAGCAGGACCTCGTGAACCAGGTAGGTGATGGCGGCTGCGGAGCTGGGGGGAGTGAGTCGTTCGGCCACGGGGTCGGGGGCCTCCAGCAGGGGCACGATGAGTCTGCCCACGGTGAGCACGGTCCGCCTCTCCGTCGGCACGCCCCAGGCTTCCATCTCGGCCAGGGCGTGCGAGGCCACCTGCTGGTTGAACCGGCCACACATCCCCTGGTCGCTGCCGAAGACCACCGCCGCCAGCCGCTGGGCCGACTCTCCCTTGGCCAGGACCACCGGTCCGGGACCTTCCCTCAGCAGGGCCTGGAAGCCTAACTCGATGGTCCGCCTGTACTCGCCGAGCGACTCCACGGCCCGCAGGAACTGACGGATGTTGGCCGCGGCCAGGCCCTTCATCGTGCGCACGATGGACTGCAGGTCCTGGGCGGTGCCGATCTTTCGTCGCAGGATTTCCAGCGTCTGTGCCATCGGGGCTCACCTGTGATAGGCTACGGTGTGGGAGGCTGCCCGGCTTCCTTCAGTGGGCCGACGGATTCCCGGATGCTGGCCAGCAGACGGGCGCGGTCCTCATCCTCCAGCTCGACCCCGTCTCGGATCTTCTCACAGAGCTCCGGGTGCTCACGGGTCATCAGGTGACGGATCCCCGAAGCTGCTTCGGCCACCCGGTCGACGGGCAGCTCGTCGAGGGCGCCCTCGACGGTGGCCAGGAGCACGGCGATCTGCTCGGCCACGGGGATGGGCTCGTAGCGGGGCTGCTTGAGCACCTCCCGCACCCGGCGTCCGCGCTCCAGACGCTCCCGCTGCTGGGGCTCCAGGTGGGTGCTGTAGCGGGCGAAGCG
>CAZIBA010000421.1:0-3229 GCA_964536795.1 uncultured Planctomycetota bacterium
AAAAAGCTGCCTGCCTGCCCCTTTCTTGAATGCAAAATCCCGAACCCTGGAACTTTTTTCACTCCTGATTCGGGCCGGGACTCGGCCCGGAAAGGCTTTCCGTTGTTCTCCTAAGCGCCTGTCCAAGAATGGCTTCCGTCGCTCCCGCAGCATTTGCGCTGCTCGCTTGTGCAGGAGATTCCCCCCGGCCGGCCCACCGGCTCCGCTTTTTATTCGAAAATGCTCTTGACGTGCTGGAGGCGTGACGATACTAACTGTTGGGCAGTGGAGGCAAGTGGGGTAGAGTGGTTTTCAGTGGGCTGGGACGACCGCCATGGTGATGTTCAGTGGGACCTTCGAACACACCTTCGACGACAAGAACCGCCTCATCATCCCCAGACGTATCCGCGAGAAGATCGACGAACAGGAAGAGGGCAGTGGGTTCATAGTGACCAAGGGCACGACTCACTGCCTTTTCATCTACACCCCCAAGGCCTGGCGGTCGGTCACAGAGAAGCTGGCCCAGCGTGCCGAGCGCGACCCCCAGGCCCAGGACTTCTTCCGCATGTTCTACGGCAACGCCGAGGAGGCGGCCTGTGATCGTCAGGGTCGCGTCCTCATTTCCGAGCGGTTGAAGCGGTTGGCCGACCTCCAGCGGGAGGTGGCTCTGGTGGGGGTGGCCAACCGTATCGAGGTGTGGGACCTGAGTCGCTGGAACGAGTTCATCAGCTCGCAGGCGGATTCCTACGACCAATACGCCCGTCAGGTCCTGCCCAACTTTTAGCTGAGTTGGTTGTCTTGTGGCCCGGGTCATCGGCTGTGTCGTGGAGGGGGTTGCTTGATGGGGGTCCCAGGGATGCAAGGGGTTGGAGAGCAGTCGTCGCTGGCGTCGGAAGACGAGCTTGCCGAGTTGGCCTTGTCGATGGAGACGGGACTGACCGTGGCCGAGCTCAGGCGGTGCCTCAACCGAGCGCTTAGCCCACTCGGGTTGCCGGTCGCTCCAGCTCCGGAGGATCTCCGGGAGCTGAGCCGGGCAGCGCAGGTGCTCAGGTTGAGGGTGGCCCGCTTCAACCGGACCATCGCCGCCGAACTCCAGGTGGAACTCAATCCCTACCTGGCCTGCTGCTCCGAGACGGAGTCGCTCGCCGAATCCTGAGTGGACGTGCCGCTGTGAGTGCGCGGTGACGTGTGCCCGAGCCGGTCTTGTCTGGCTTGAGAGGTGGGAAGTCCGGGCCGGACCTGACCCGTCGGGTCCTGCGGAACTCCGCTTCCGAGGGTTGACCTCGTCGGCTCCTTCGCCCGGGCCCGCTTTGCTGATTTCACGTTGGCCACGTTCGTCCGTGTTCGTCTAACCGGGGAGAGCCGTTGGAGCGAGCGTCTCAAGAGATGAAACAGGGCCTGGTGGTCAGCCCTCGGCGCCTCCGGCTGGAGGGCTTGCTTCGGGTTTCGTGGCGAGAGATGAATGAGGACCTGGACCGAGAGCCCCCCGCCGCCGAGCGCGTGCGCAGGGGGGACGGGTCGGGGGGCGGCACCCCCCAGGGCGTCATCCACGAGCCTGTCCTGCTCCGCCAGTGCGTGGACCTGCTGGCCGTCTCCTCCCGGGGCACCTACCTCGACGTCACCGCGGGCACGGCCGGTCACTCCCGGGCCATCCTCGAACGTCTGGGTCCCGCCGGTCTCCTGGTGGCGATGGACCGGGACGGCGGGGTCCTGGAGGTGGCCCGCCGACGTCTGCGGGCCGTGGGCTCGCCCGCTCGCGTGGTCCTTCGTCGGGGTAACTTTGCTGACCTGGACGAGGCCTGTCGAGAGCTGGGTCTGGAGACGATCGATGGGGTGGTGGCCGACCTGGGCGTGTCCTCCCGCCAGTTGGAGGAGGCGGGGCGGGGCTTCAGCTACACCCGCGAAGGTCCCCTGGACATGCGCTTCGACCGCAACGACCCGACCACCGCCGCCGACCTCCTTTCCCGCCTGTCCGCGTCCGATCTGACCGAGCTTCTCCGCCGCTACGGTGAGGAGCCCCGGGCCCGGCTCATCGCCGGCTCCATCGTCGGTCGCCGCCGCCGGGCCTCCCTGAAGACGACTACCGACCTGGCCCGGGCGGTCCGCTCCGTTGTGCCGCCCCGGGCCCAGGCCGACGCCCTGGCCCGCACCTTTCAGGCCCTGCGCATCGCTGTCAACCGGGAGCTGGAAAGTCTGGAGTGCTTCCTGGCCTCCGTGCCCCGCTGGCTGGCCCGGGGCGGTCGCCTGGTGGTCGTCAGCTTCCATTCTCTCGAAGATCGGCTGGTCAAACGGGCTTTCGCCCGCGGCCAGCGCCAGGGGATCCTGCGCGTCCTGACCCCCAAACCACTGACGCCGACCGAGGACGAGGTCGCCCGCAACCCGCGCAGTCGCAGCGCTCGGCTGCGGGCGGCCGAGAAGCTCCTTCTCACCGGCCGCGTCCGTCCCCGAGGAGGTGACTGAGATGACACCCCGACGCTTTGTGGTGATGCTGCTCTTCACCCTGGCCTGCGCGGTGGCCCTGGTCTGGCTCCACTGTCAGGAGGTCCACCTGTGCTACCGCATCGACGAACTGCGCGAGGAGGGTGATCGTCTGACCGCCGATTGCGCCCGGCTGGACGCCCGGGTGAGCCATCTGTCGCAGCCTCATCTGCTGGCCCAGCGGGTGGAGACCATGCAGCTCGGAATGGTCAGTCGGTTTGAGGAGCTGCCTCCCGTTACCGGGTCCGTGCAACTGGTGGCCGTCGGCGACCTGACCGAGGCCCGGTAGGACCGGGGAGCCTGTGGAGGGAAGATGAATCGGTCAACGAGAAGCGCCCAGTGGCAGAGGCTGCGGGCCCACGTCTGCGTGGGCCTGCTGATTCTGGGCTTCCTTTTCCTGGCCGGTGTGCTCTACCGGATCCAGGTCACCGAGCACCCGCGCTACGCCCAACTGGCTCGACGACAGCAGGTCACATCCGTCCAGGTCCCCGCCCGTCGGGGCACCATCTACGACCGCAGGCTCCGCAAGCTGGCCCTCACCCGGGAGGTGAAGAGCTGCTTCGTCTCCCCGGTCGATATCGAGGACCTGGCCGCCGTCAGCCGACCTCTGGCCCGGGTGTTGGGGCTGGACCGGGAGGCGCTGCGCTCCAAGCTTGAAGCCCGTCGGGAGCGTCAGTTCGTATGGGTCAAGCGGCACCTGACCGATCTCGAAGCCTCCATGGTGAGCCACCTGGCGCTTCCGGGGGTCCACTTCCGCAGCGAGCGGCAGCGC
>CAZIBA010000422.1:0-3227 GCA_964536795.1 uncultured Planctomycetota bacterium
CAGCCCGCGGCCACGCCTTGGTGCCTGACCGTCCGGCCCTTTGCCCATATCGGCTGCCGCCGGGACGTCCCTGCAGGCGCACCTGCAGCAGCATCCTGGTCGTGAGCCCGCCTTTGCTCCCGCACTCCGTTGAATTATTCGCACAAACCGTTGCTTTCGCAAATTTTTCTGCGTGCTTTTCTGGGATACTCGTCCCGGCAGGGAGGGCCGCGAGCGCTTGCCGGAGCCATCCCGTGCTGCCCGTCGCCGGGACCTCAACCGGAGGACGGCGGGGACCAGATGCGGGCCAGCCACCAGGGAAGGGGCCGCACCGTACGGATGCTTCGGACGTTTCCGTCCACGGTGAGCGAACCATCGGGGTCGGGGCCGGGACCGCTCGCCACCCGAGCGCGCGCGGGGAATCTGCTTGCCACCAAAGCTTGGGTCGCTACACTCTCAACGCTGAGGTCGGCCGACAGGTCGCGGGGGCCACGTTGGTCAGACGTCTGACGACTGAGATGAGCTGTACGATCTGGAGGAAGACCCCTACGAGCTGCGGGACCTCATCCGCTCGCCCGAGCACGCCGACGTGCGCGACGAGCTCCGCAGCCGACTCATCGCCCACATCGAGGGCACGGGAGACCGCCCGGCCACGCCCCGGCTTCTCTCTGCCTTCAGGGAGGGATTGTGAGCCGTGGCTGAGACGAGAAGACGGTCGGCAAAGTCCTGGCGCTCGGTCTTCGGGCCGGACGAGGTCATCCAGCGGGTGCGTCCCCACGAGACGGACGCCTATCTCCTGAACCCCCACAAGGGGACCACGACCTTCCAGCGCTTCAACGGGGATCCCCTTTTCCCCGGCACCTCGTGGAATGACCGTGAGGGCCCCGAAAGTTTCACGCCTTTCGACGGCGCGCTGACCAACCCCCAGTACCCCGACACCACCATCGCCTACTGCCGATGGCTGTGGTCACGCATCGAACCCGAGAAGGGCGTCTTCAACTGGCACTTCATCGACGGCGCCCTGGAAGCGGCCCACGTGCGGGGGCAGACCCTCCAGGTGCGCACTCAGCCCTTCATCGGTGAGTCGACCCCGGCCTGGTACTGGGCCCTGGGCGGCAGGGCCTGCCCCCAGGATCTGCAGCGGTCGGGAGGGAACGTGCCGGACCACAACGACCCGCTCTACATCAAGCACTGGGGGGAGCACATCCGCGCCTGGGGCGAGCGTTACGACGGCCACCCCGACCTGGAGAGCTTCGACATCGCCTACGGCGGCCCCTGCGGGGAGACGGGGGGCAACGCCACGGCCGAGACGGCAGCTCGGCTCGTTGACGTGTACCTGGAGAGCTTCCGGAAGACCCAGCTCCTGTCGATGCTGGGGACGCCGGGATGCACCCACGCGGCGACCAGGCGGGACGACGTCGGCTGGCGGGCCGACTGCTACGGGGACCTCAGGATGGCCGGGGAGGGGGTCGTCCCTCCGGGTCTCAACTGGAAGCATATGTACGACCTGTACCCGATGGAGGTGGAAGTCTTGGGGGTCAAGGACGCCTGGAGGAGGGCGCCGGTGACGCTGGAGACGTGCTGGACGGTGGGCCACTGGTACGAGCAGGGCTGGGACATCGACTGGATCATCGACCAGGGGTACAAGTACCACCTGTCCGTCTTCATGCCCAAGTCAAGCTACGTCCCCGAGGAGTGGTTCGAGAAGATCATGGAGTTCAACAAGCGGATGGGCTACCGCTTCGTCCTTCGGCAGATGACTGTGCCGCTCGAGGTCGAGCCCGGCGGGCGGATGCCGTACAACGCCTGGGTGGATAACGTGGGTTGCGCCCCCATCTACCGGCCCTATAGGTTCGCCTTCCGCTTCCGCCAGGGAGAGCGCGCGGTCGTCGTCCACTCGGCGCAGGACATCCGCACCTGGATGCCCGACCACACCTGGTTTCAGGAAACGCTCACCGTCCCCAAGGAACTGGCGCCGGGAGTGGTCGACGTGGACGTCGCCATCGTCCACCCCGAGACGAACCAGCCCGTCGTCAAGTTCGCCGTCGACGAACTCCTCGACGACAACTGGCATCCCATGACCAAGATGGACGTGCTCTGAACCGGCTCCCGGCGGGGCGAGGTGTGCCTCAGTGCATCTCGGCTTCGCAGGTGCCGATGCCCGAGCGGTAGAAGCTGAAACGGACGTGGGGGTGCAGGGCCAGCAGCGACATGGGCACGGCCGGGTCGGGGACCTTCTTCGAGACCATCAGGCTGGTCAGCCTCATTCCGAAGGGGTTGTCGTGGCTGCCGGCGTGCCAGATGGAGACGCGGTCGGACTTCCAGGTCTCGACCGGGCCCACGGTGAGGGCCTGGGTGGGAACGTCGGCCACTTTGCCGCCTCCCGAGGTGCGGGCGTTCTGGATGATGGTCATGGGGTGCAGTTCCACGACCCGGGCGCTGAGCTTCAGGTACTCCTGGGGTGAGGGCGGCTCGTCAGCGTAGGGACTCTCGCGCTTCGGGGGGTCGTTGAAGGCCCAGTGCTTCACCTCGCCCTGGCCCCCCTGCATCACCAGGCAGCGGGCGTGGTCGTAGCTGGCGGTGTAGTCGGCCAGGCGGTCGGCCTTGGGGAAGTGGAGGTTTTCTTCGGGCATCAGCAGCTCGGGCTTGATGCGGTCGAAGCAGAGCTCGCGGTCGGCCCGCTCGAAGGAGAGGGGGTGGTCGGCTGGCACCTCCCGGCCGTCGATGTACCACTCGTCCATGGCCCAGAAGTGGGCGTGGCGAAGGTCCAGGTCCAGGGCGTTGACCAACTGGGCCACCAGAGGCAGTTGCTCGGTGGGGCCTATGGGCCCGCAGATGCCCGTCGGCTCCTCCTCGGTGGCCTGGGACCAGGCCTCGACGTACTCCAGGGCCTCGGCCAGGTAGAAGCCCTCCAGCGTGTCGTAGAAGAGCACCTCGAAGCCGGGGCGGGAGAGCTGCAGCAGGTCCTCTGCGCTCAGCCTGGCGGCGTCGTTGAGGATCTCCTCATCCAAGGTCGTGTAGTCCCACCAGCCCGGGGCCACCACGCTTATCGGTCTGCTCATTACCGTCTCCTTTCCCCGCCAAGGTACAGGTTCAGCCGCTCCGCTGCTCCAGGCCATGCTCGTAGGCGTCGTCGGTGACGACCTTCTCACCGAGGGCCTCGGCGAGGGGGTCCAAATCGGGCCCGGAAAAGCCCAGGTGGCTGTGCCGACGCCAACCTTCCGCGTACTCGAACTTCCCCGAAAGCT
>CAZIBA010000423.1:0-3215 GCA_964536795.1 uncultured Planctomycetota bacterium
TGGCGGCCATCATCGGCTCGGCCGGGGTGGAGCCCACGCTGGAGGCTGCCAGCGCGGCCCCGGTGCTGGCCCTGGCCAGCAAGGAGGCCGTCGTTGAGGGCGGTCCCTTGCTCCTGGCCCGGGCGAAGGATGCAGCGACGACTATCCTTCCCGTGGACAGTGAGCACAGCGCCGTCTTTCAGGCCCTCCTGGCCGGTCGCCGGGAGGAGGTCCGTCGGCTGATCCTCACCGCCTCGGGGGGACCGTTCGCCGGGCTGTCGGCGGCGGAGTTGGAGGAGGTGACGCCGGAAGCGGCCCTGGCCCATCCCACCTGGGAGATGGGCACGAAGATTACGGTGGATTCGGCCACCCTGATGAACAAGGCCTTCGAGGTGGTGGAGGCCCACTGGTTGTTCGGCCTGCCGGGGGAGCGCATCGACGTGCTGGTGCACCGGGAGAGCATCGTCCACGGGATGGTGGAGTTCCGCGATGGTTCGGTCATCGCTCAGATGGGAGCGCCCGACATGGCGCTCCCCATTCAGTACGCGCTGACCTGGCCGGACCGGGAGCCGGTGGCGACCGAGCCGTTGGACTTGGCGGCCGTAGGCGGGCTGCGCTTTGAGGAGCCCGACCTAAGGCGCTTTCCGGCCCTGGGTTTGGGCTGGGAGCTCATCGAGCGCGGGGGGACGGCCCCGGCCGTGGCCGTGCGGTCCAACGAAGTGGCCCGGGCCGCCTTCCTGCGCGGGGAGTTGGCCTTTCCCCGCATCTACGAGGTGGTCCGCCGAGTGCTGGACGAACACCAAGCGACGCTGGTTAAGGGCCTGGACGTCATCCGCGAAGCGGAGGCTTGGGCCAGCGCGCGAGCTCAGGAGTTGGTCGCTGAGCTGACCCGTTGAGGCTGCTCCCCTGGGGTCGGTGTTGAAGGAGAGGACGTGGGTTTCATCGTTGGCATTCTGGGGATGCTGGTAGCCATAGGGCTGCTCATCGGCATCCACGAGTTCGGTCACTTCCTGGCGGCCAGGCTGGTGGGTGTGCGGGTGGAGCGGCTTTCGTGGGGCTTCGGTCCGCCCCTTCTTCGCTGGAAGCCCGGGCCCACCGAGTACGTCATAAGTGCTGTGCCGATTGGCGGTTACGTGAAGATGGCCGGCGACGAACCCCAGGCCGGCTACACGCCCACCCCCGAAGAGTTCTACGGTCAGCCTCCGGGTCGTCGGGCCATCATCATCGTGGCCGGCGTGGTGATGAACGCGGTGCTGGCCCTGGTCTGCTTTACCGTGGCCTTCCAGTTGGGCGTGGGCTTCCCCAAGGCCGAGGTGGGCTACGTCACCCCGGGCGGTCCGGCCGAAGAGGCGGGCCTGCAGGTGGGCGACGAGATCGTGGCCGTGGGCAACTGGGGCGACGTGGATTACCCCGACGTGCTCCAGCTCATCGCCCTGAGCGACCCGGCCAAGGGCGTCCGCTTGACGGTCCTGCGGGACGGCGTCGAGAGGACGGTGCAGCTCTACCCCCGCTACAGTCCGGCCCTGGGTCGGCCGGCCCCCTCCTTCGACCCGCCGATGTCGCTCACCATCGGCAAGCTCATGGTGGGCTTCCCGGCCGAGGCGGCCGGCCTCCAGCCGGGGGACCGCATACTGGCCGCAGACGGGGTGCCCATGAGCTCCTTCCGCCACCTGCAGGAGACCACGCAGGCAAGCGGCGGCAGGCCGATGGCCGTCACCGTCGAGCGCGACGGGGAAGAGCTCACCTTCACCCTCACCCCCCAGCCCACCTACACCTACCGGCTGGGGGCCCGACCCGCCGACGGACCCGCCCGGGTCAACGAAGTGCTCGACCTGAGTCCGGCCGAAGGAGCGGGCGTCGCGCCCGGGGACCTGGTCGTGGCCGTGGGCGGCCGCGGGGTGGATGGGTGGTCGGAGCTCATCGCTGCCCTTTCCCAGGCCCAGGCCGGTCCGCTGGAGGTGACCGTGGAGCGAGGGGACAGGCAGGAAGCCCTGACCGTGGTGGTCCCGGAGAGTGAGCAGGACTGGCTCCACCGCATCGGCGTCCTCGGGCAGAGGCCCCTGGTCGGGGAGGCCGACCCGGGCGGCGCGGCCGAGCGCGCCGGGCTCCGGCCGGGAATGCTCATCACCAAGATCGGCGTCTCGGAGGACAAGCTTCAGACGCTCCACTACTGGGAGGAGTTGGAGCTGGTGGCCGGAAGCCTGCACGGACGGCCTCTGCTGCTCCAGTGTGTGAGCGAGGAGGGGACCTCTCTCCTCACCCTCACGCCCCAAAGAGGGGAGGCGGCCGGACGCTACCTCATCGGCATCGAGCCCAAACACAAACAGCGCCTGCGCAAGGTCGGCTTCTTCGGGGCCTGTCGGCTGGGGTGGAACAAGTCGCTACTGACGGGGCTCTCGGTCTACCTGACCCTACGACGACTCATCCTCACCCACACCCTCTCCGGACGTGAGCTCCTGGGGCCCATCAGCATCGGCTACATCACCTACAAGGTGGCCGCTGAGGCCGGCCTGAGCAAGCTGCTCTACATCCTCGGGATCATCGGCATCAACCTCTCTCTGGTGAACCTGCTCCCCATCCCCATACTTGACGGTGGCCACCTCATGGTCATCGCCATCGAAAAGGTCAAGGGGTCGCGGGTGAGCCCCCGGGCCCTGGCCCTGGCCCAGTACGTGGGTCTGGCTCTCATCATTGGTCTTTTCCTCTTCCTGACCTATAATGACATCACCCGTCACCTGACCAGGTTCCTGGGTGGCTGAGCGTTGCTTGCTGGCCCCAAGTCACCGGTAAGGAGTGTGGTGATGGTCCGCTTCCTCTGTTGCCTGCTGACCTTGGTCGTGACCTCTGTGCTCTGGGCCTCGGAGCGTCCTCAGTTCTCGGCCTTCGTCCTCCGCTGGGACGACGGCTCACCCGGCCCCACCAACCTGGCCGATTGGAACGCCAAGCCGGCCGGGGGGCGGGGCCGTGTGGTCGTCCGCGACGGTCATTTCTTCACGGGCGGTGAGCGCATCCGCTTCTGGGGGACCAACGTCTCCTTCGCCGGCGGTACCCCCGAGGGCTCCGACGCGGACAAGGTGGCCCGGCGGATGGCCAAGTTCGGCATCAACATCGTCCGCTTCCACCACCTCGACCACCCCTCACCCCGGGGCATCCTCGCGGCCGAGGGTCCCGACACCCGCCGACTCGACCCGGACCAACTCGACAGGATGGACTACTTCATCAGCCAACTGAAAGCG
>CAZIBA010000424.1:0-3214 GCA_964536795.1 uncultured Planctomycetota bacterium
TTTTCTCTTGTTAAAAACTACGAAAGAATTCCCATCAAGTAGTGGCATGGTTATTTCGTTCTCTTTATCTATTATTCCGAAGGGTGGCTTGTAACTACTTTCTTTGACAAGTTGCGGAGTCCTGACTTCTCCTTTGAGTAAGTAAATCTTGGGATTTGAGCCAGCACGCTTTGTCGTGTCACATTCCGGACGGATGTTCAAATAGTAATTACCCTCTTTCTTAAATACATCTCCCGGGCGAATGTCCTTGTCTATGTCTTTCTTTGAACATACGAGTCTTTGATAAAGGGTTTTGAGTGACTGAGAATGAGTCGCTTTGTCTACTTCTTCAGTTCCGGTGTTTAATAGAGTAGGGTCTATCGCTGACACATCAATCTCAGAGAGAATAAGTTGAAAGAAGGTTTCTTTTAAGGCAAGAATTGGATCTTCCCCATCCTTTTCGAATGTTTGATAGAACAAAGTCGGCCAATTCGGATTCAATTCATATAAATCCCAAAAAACCGAAGTATTCTTTGTGTTCCACTCGTTAGACCAAGCTTTGGATAAGTAGATATGAGGGCTTTTTGTTATCCAATCCTCAATCGTTGAAATCAATCTTCCTGGTGTCTCACATAGTACGCTCTTGTTTTCAACGAACACGCAGTTCTTTTCCTGTGTAGGAATCCCAGCATCTTTCAACTCGGATAGTATCTCACCTTTATCAAGGGCACTAATAATGAAAATGGGAGCCAAACAGTTCTTTTTAAGTTCGTTTATCAAGTCCATGACTTCTTCCTTATTTACTGCCTCAGCTTCAGCTCCCATCAACACCCCGGTAGTGGGGTCATTCCCCCCTAAAAACCTCCAATCTAGAACTATGAAATTGGAGAAAAACAAGCCACGTAATTCATTCCGTGCTTCGTCAAGTGACCTGTAGCTGAGCACCGGCAGTCTAGCATCCTTGATTTCTGCAATTAGCTTATTTATAAGGTCGCCCTCATTTCCTATTTGGTCGTCAATTACAACAACCGGCCCTTTACACAATGTCTCAAAAAGCGCTCCCATGAGCCTATCCTTCCTGCTCTATGAATTCTATTTTGAAATTTGCACCGGGAAGTATTTGGTCGGCACTCTTTTCTATGTAATATAAATCATATCCATATTTGTCCGTAAGCTGCCTGGCGATATATAGCCCCAATCCTCTACCATGGAGGCCCTTGGTTGAGAAGAAAGGTTCGAAAATATAATCAATATCTGATTTTCTTACCCCTGGCCCATTATCCGAGAAGATTACAGAGCCCTTTTGGCCGTCGATTTGTACTTTTATAGTCGGGTTCTTAGTTTCGCTAATTCTTAGCCAATACACAGAATTATCCATGAGATTAATAAACAATTGGAGCAAAACTCCCTCATTGGAGGTTATAATGAGAGGTGTTCCAACTTCTTCAACATCTATATTGGCCTTTATTCTTTTTAGTGGAGTTTCGTAGTATCTTTTGACGGTTGCTAATACATCGGATATTCTCAGAGCTTTGTTTGTCCTTCTAGACGAGCGGAACAATGGTTGTATTCCAGTCATAAGGCTGTTCATAAACATTATCTGACCATGAAGAGCATCAACTTTATCCTTAAGAACATCTTTGTCAATATCCCTTAAACGGACTAACGCAGATAGCTCGTTTACTTTTTCAACAGCCCTGTTCATTACTACCATAAGGTCGTGAGAAGCAGCATCGACCGATATACCAACTCCTGCTAGGTCTTCAACAATCTCTATTTGGTGTCGGTATATTTTCCGTTCGGTTTCGTAGTCCTCTGTAAGTTTGTTTAATATCGAAGTTCCGTCTTTATCTTTGCTTTTAGACAGGTGTCTCTGAAGGGAGTGAATCTTACCATCAACTTTCTCTGTTTGCAGGAATAACTCACTAGTACGCTCTTTACGATGCTTTGGTGTAGGTTTGTCCTTAATCTTTCGGAACTCCACATGTAGGAAATTCAATGCGCTGAGAGTCAAGAACCTCAGGTCATCATAGGCGGTTCCTTGTTCAAGTAATCCTTCCCTGTTAGTTTTATCTCTTAGAGTTGGGTTATTCTTTGAAGAAATACTAACGTAACCTATTAGCTGATCATTCGAAAGATAATACCCAGCCCTGGTAATGCCCCTATAAGTGTCAATTTGAATCCAGTCATTATCCGGGTCACCATATGGATAAACTCGAATATCGTCTCGATAAATATACGTACGATGTGCTCGTAAATAGGCTTTAAGTTTGTTATCTGTGATCTTATCGATATCGTAGACATATAAATTAAATTGAAATGGTCCGCATTCCGGTATACGTGTTTTGCCATTGACTAAGAAATACTCTCTATTTGCCAAAACCCAATCTTGTTTTAGATTATCTACTAGGTTAAGAGTGCCCTCCTCCCCATTTAGCGTATATTTGCACACTCCTTTACTGTCTACCAATCCAGAAAACTTTAATAATGCTTCCTCTAATACATCCTCTAATTCAAAATCTTCAAAGACCGAAATCTCTTCGCCTTCGAAGATAATACTGACTGCGAAATCCTTTTTCCTGAATGGCGACTGCAATTTAGATAATATTTCCCTAGTTCGCCTTACATTAGATAACGTCCATTCATAGTTTAGTTCGGTTATTCTTATGAGCGTTCCATGATTTTTCCTAGTCTCGAGCTGCCCTTCAACGGTTATACTACCGGGTTTAATGAAAAGAGGCTCATCCCGAATAACATAGTTTGACGAGAGTTGATCGAAGTAGAGCGCATCGCTTGGATTATTTGAAGCCTTCTCAGATAATAGTTCATCTGTATAAATCGATAAATCTGTTATGAGGTTGACTTCATTTTCTCCTTCGTTCTCGTTAATTCTTTTCCTGGTGTAAATTTCTACTCTTTTCCCGATCTGAAACACAGCATATCGTCCAATTCCCTTTTCACCCTGTATGACTCTTTTCCTTCGAGTTGTTATCTCATTCTCTTGTCTCTTTATATATTTATTTGGAGATGCGGGATTCATCCATGCGTCACGGATCGTATCAAACGACATTCCATCTCCATCGTCTTCTATCTCAACAAATGGCTCTTGACCCTTTTCTATCCCCTTTTTCCCGAAGCTCTTCATATTCCCGATTCTAATTTGAACCCAACCCGCATCAGCATCATAGCTATTTTTAGCGAGTTCAGTTAGTGCAACAGTGTTATTTTTTATCAG
>CAZIBA010000425.1:0-3212 GCA_964536795.1 uncultured Planctomycetota bacterium
GCAGGCGCCGTCGGCCGGGGAACGGCCTTTCAACTGGTACGACACCCTGGTCCACGAGCTGACCCACGCCGTCTGTCACTTGCTGGCGGAGGGTAGGGCCCCTCAGTGGTTCGAGGAGGGTCTGGCGGTCGGGGTGGAGGGCGCGGCCCGACCGCGCAGTTGGAACCTGATGCTCCTCCACGCTCAGCGGACGGGGGCCCTTCTCCCCCTGAGCGGGCTGGACCGCAGCTTCCTGGCTGCACCGGCGTCGCCCGAGCGATCGCTGGCCTACGCCCAGAGCCAGTTGGCCGTTGAGTTCCTCATCGGGGAGTACGGGTGGGAGAAGCTCCTGGCCCTTCTCCGGGAAGCCCGCGGGGCGAAGAACTGGGCCCAGACCCTGGCGAGCGTCCTGGAGACCACTCCCCACGAGCTCGATGAGCGGTATGCGGAGTTTCTCGACGGCCGCTGCCTGGAGCTGGCCGCACGGATGGCCCTGGTGACGACCCTCACCCGCCAGCTCGCCGAGGGCAAAGCTTTGGATGAGACCTCGGCCGAGGTGCTGACCCGTCTGCTGGCGGAGGAGCCGGGGGCCTTCGAGGCGAGCGACCTCCGCAACCTGGCGCAGTCGGTGTCGGAGCCAGAGCTGAGGGAGCTTTCCCTGTGGTCGGTGCTTCGGCTGGACCGGCTGGACGTGGAGGCGGCCCTGTCTCTGGCTGGCCTTTTTGCTGAGAGCGGTCGGGCGGAAGAGGCCGGGCAGACGCTCCGTATCGCCCTGGGGGCTGGCCTGTACGACCCCCGCATCCACACCGAGCTGGCCGCGCTGGCCCTGGCCCGGGGGGCCAGGGAAGAGGCCGGACGAGAGGCGGGAATCGCGTGGCAAGTGCTTGCTGAACAGGGGTCTATGCTCGAGGCCGAGGAGGGAGTCCAGGTTTGGGGGCAGTTGTCCGAGGTCTTTGCAGCCCTTGGCGACGAGGAACGTTCACAACAGGCGGCCGTCCGCGCTCGCGCCCCTGCTGGCGGCGAGAACGGGACCGGCTTCCCAGAGGAGGCACCGTGACCGACGTGGCCGGAAAGGACATTGTGGGGGGTCTGCAGCGACTGGGGGTGAGGGCAGGCGAGGTGCTTTTCTGTCACAGCTCGCTCTCCAGCTTCGGCCACGTCGAGGGTGGGGCACAGGCGGTCATCCGCGCCCTCATCGCTTTGGTGGGTGAGGAGGGCACGCTGGCTGTGCCCACCTTCAGCTACAGTTTCCCTCCCGACCGGCCGCCTTTCGACCCGGACACGTCCCCCAGCCAGGTGGGTCGTATAACCGAGGTCTTCCGCACCTGGCCCGGCTCACTGCGTACGGACCAGCCCAGCCATCCCGTCAGCGCCCTCGGGCCCCAGGCTGAGTTCATCACCCGGCCCTACGGCAACCTGCGGCCCTACGACAAGCGCGGCCCCTTCGGGAAGATGTACCGTCTGGGCGCACGCATCCTCTTCCTGGGCTGCGGACTGAGTCCCAACTCCACGCTGCACGCCTGCGAGGACTGGGCCGAGCTCCCTTACCTGGGCCCCACCGTGGTCCACGTCCGCCAGGGGGACGGCTCCGCCCGCAGCTTCGCACTCCAGAAGATGCCCGTCGGTCACCGCGACTTCTACCAGGGCGGCGACTGGATGAAGGCCAAGGTCAACCAGCGCCTGGCCGAGCGCGGGCTCCTCAGCAAGGTGACCGTCGGCAACGCTCGCGTGGTGAGCATCGGCGCACGGGAGCTGGTGGATGCCGTGATGGACATCTTCGCCGACGAGCCTGACGTGCTGCTCTGTAACAGACCCGAGTGCGACTTCTGTGTCCAGGGCAAGCGCCTGCTTCGTCACCACAATCTCCCCCGCTGGGACCACCTGAAGGGCGTTGCCTTCTCGTAACCGTCGGCTAAGAGTGAGCTGGGATGACCGAAGGACTTAGGGTGGGTGTCATCGGACTTGGGCGCTTCGGGGCGCTGCACCTCTCGGCCTGGGCCGGCGTAGGCGCAGCCAACGTGGTGGCCGTGGCGTCGCGGTCGGCGGAGCGGGCGGAGGAGCTGGCCGAGCGCTGGGACGTCCCCCGCACTTACACCAACTGGCGCGACTTGGTGATTGACCCGGCGGTGGATGCAGTGGTCGTGGCCACCGACTGGACCCGCCACGCCGACCCCACCGTTGCTGCCCTGAGGGCCGGCAAGCACGTCCTGGTGGAAAAGCCCATAGCCACCACCCTCGAAGACGCCGACCAGATGCTCTCGGCCTGGCGCGAGAGTGGACGCCTGCTGATGGTGGGTCACGTCCTGCGCTTCGACCCGCGCTACGTCCAGTTGGCCGAGCGGGTCCGTCGTGGAGAGTTAGGACGGGTGGTGACGCTCTTCTGTCAACGGAACGTCGCCCGAAGTCACTTCGCCGAGCACGCCAAGTACACGCCATCGACGTCTGTCGTTGGCTGGTGGGGGAGGAGGTGACGCGCGTCTGGGCGCGGAAGAGCCACACGCTCGACGAAGACATTGCCGACACCTACTGGCTCTGGTTGGAGTTCACCGATGGCACGCTGGCCGTGGTCGGGACCTCCTGGCTTCTGCCCGATGAGGCCCGCACGCCCCTGCAGGCAGAGCTGGAGCTCATCGGCACCGAGGGCGTAGCTACCGTTGAGCTTCCCGGAGACGGTCTGGAGCTGTGGAGCTCAGCCGGCACGGAAACGCCTGACCTGGCTGGATGGCCTGAGGTGGACGGACTGGTTACGGGGATGCTCCGTCAGGAGGTGAGCTACTTCGCACAGTGCGTCCTTGAGGGCAGGCAGCCCGACCGCCATCGTCCGGAGGACGCCCGCGCTGCCCTGGCCATCGCCCTGGCAGCCATCGAATCAGCGCAGCTCGGGGAGCCTGTTGCGGTTGCGTGCGAAAAGGGTTCTAACGTGTAGGCTCTAAGCGGGTGCAAGAGATCCGGATTCAACCGCAGAGGCGCCAAGGACGCAAAGAAGAGACGGTGACAGAGTGGAAAACACAGGCCAATCGGGGCGAGGACGCTGACTGAGAACGAACTGTCAGAGAAGATCATAGGAGCAGCTATCGAGGTGCATCGGCATCTCGGCCCCGGCCTTCTCGAAAGTGCGTACCGGGAATGCTTAGCGCGGGAGTTGAGCGTCCGAGATGTGCCCTTTGAGAAGGAGAAGCCCCTACCACTAAGCTACAAGGGCGTGGAACTGGACTGCGGATACGGACTTGACT
>CAZIBA010000426.1:0-3211 GCA_964536795.1 uncultured Planctomycetota bacterium
GCAACCAAACAGGGCATGACCGTCGACTACCGGCCAGCAGGGGCAATGGCCGACTGAGCACCTCACCCTCACCCCCGCCCTCTCCCAGAGAGAGGGAGTCCAGCGGTCACGCCGACAATTCCTCGAGGGCCTTCTGGGCTTTGGGGACGGTGTCGGCGGGGCGGACGTTGTACCAGGCCTGGATGACCTTGCCCTTCTCGTCGATGAGGAAGGACGAGCGGATGATGCCCATGGACTTCCTGCCATACATCGACTTCTCACCCCAGACGCCGTAGGCCTCGGCGACCTTGTGCTCTGGGTCCGAGAGCAGCGGAAAGCCCAGGCCGTACTTGTCATCAAACTTCTTCTGCACGTCGGGCTCATCGGGGCTGATGCCGACGGCAGCTACTCCCAGCGTGCCCAGCTCCTGCCGCTCGTCCCGGATGCTGCAGGCCTGCTTGGTGCAGCCCGGAGTGTCGGCCTTGGGGTAGAAGTAGAGGAGCAACTTCTCGCCCTTGAGGTCCGTCAGCTTGACCGTTTGCCCGTCCTGGTCCAGCAGCTTGAAGCTGGGAGCCCTGTCGCCTGGTCCGAGTCGAGCCATCTGTCCTCCCCCAAGAAGTCTGGTTGGACCCTTGCCTCACCCCAACAGCATGAATCACGAGGGCCCCCCCGTCAACAGTTTTCGAACACAGGCAGGAGCAACGGAATAGCGCTTGGCTACACGAGGGGTCGGGTGCTATAATGCAGTGTGTTCTCTGCCCGGCGTCGGACCGAAGCGGCGGCAGGACGCAGGCGTATCCCGGGTGCCCTGCGGCCGACCTCCGGATCCCAAGGGGTGCTCTCCCTTCAATCGGTCCTGAGTATGGAACGTGGGTGGAGCCGTCCGGCCCCGGGGCCCGACGCTGGTTGTTCGACAGGCTGCCCGCTTGGGAGGCAGCCAACTCCGAGATGAATGAGGACGGCTTTCGTGAATGACGCAGCCAATACCAAGGAGGCGAAGCAGCGACGCCACTGGGGGCCGTGGAAGCTACTGATACCGGCCCTCATCCTGTTGTGTGCTGGCGGCACGCTGGGCCTGGTGCTGCGGACGCCTGGCAAGATAAGGCAGAACCCGACGACCGAAGCTCCTCCGGTCAACGTGGAAGTGGAAGTGGTCGCCCCCCTGCCCGAGCTGGCCGACACCTTCGAGCTGCCGGCCGTGGTGGAGGCGAACCGCGTGGTCACCGTCTCGGCCGAGGTGGAAGGGCGCATCGAGCGGGTGGCCGGCGAGGAGGGTCGGACCTGCCGGGCCGGTGACCCCCTCATCCACATCAACACCGACCTGCTCCAGGCCCAGTGCGACCAGATCGCCGCCCAGGCCCAATACGACCGCACCCGCTTCCAGCGCATCTCCAACCTTCACCAGGAAGGCGCCACCACCAGGGACGAGTTGGACGCGGCCAGCGCCGCCATGGGCGTAAGCCAGGCGGCCCTCGAGGCGTGCCGGGTCAGACTCGACCGGTCAACCATCGTCGCCCCCACGAGTGGGGTGCTCAACAGCGTACCCGTCGAAGAAGGGGAGTACCTCCAGGCCGGGGACGTGGTGGCCGAGATCGTCGACCTCGAGACCGTCAAGGTCGTGGTCCAGGTGCCCGAGCGCGACGTCCAGTACATGGCCAAAGGCGCCCAGGTCCAGGTCTCCCTGGACGTCGGGGGCCGGGAGCAGGAGCTCACCGGCGCCATCACCTACATCAGCGAGTTGGCCGACGAGCAGACGCGGACCACCCGTCTGGAGGTCAGCGTGGAGAACCGCAGTCGGCTGCTGCGCAGCGGTCAGCTCGTCCGGGTCAAGCTGACCCGTCGGGTGCTCACCGACGTGGTCATGGTCCCGCTGGCGGCGGTCATCCCGCTGGAGAACGCCTACGCTGTCTACTTGGTGGAGGACGGCACGGCCCAGCGTCGGGAGGTGGAGCTGGGACTCATCCGAGGCCGACGGATACAGATACTGAGCGGGCTCCAGCCCGGGGACCGTCTGATCGTGGTCGGCCAGCGGTTTGTCGGTCCCGGCCAGGCGGTCAAGGTCGTGACCGCGCCCTGAGGGGGCCAGATGCTTCTCTCTGACGCAGCTATCCGGAATCGCACCACGGTGGGCGTGCTCGTCGTGCTCATCGCGGTGGCTGGCGCTTACAGCTACGTGACCTTGCCCCGGGAGGCCGCCCCCGACGTGCCCGTCCCCTACGTCCTGGTCACCACGGCCTACGAAGGGGTCTCACCCGAGGACGTGGAATCCTCGGTGACCATGAAGATCGAGACGGAACTGGCTGGCCTCAAGGGATTGAAGGAGATCACCTCCAGCAGCTCGGAGGGGAGCTCGGTCATCCTCCTGGAGTTCTTTCCGGACGTGGTGGTGGAGGACGCCCTGCAGTACGTGCGCGACCGGGTGGACCTGGCCAAAGCGGAGCTGCCCGACGACGCTGACGAGCCCTTCATCAAAGAGATCAACGTCGCCGACTTCCCCATCATGTTGGTCAGCATCTCCGGGGAGATCTCCCCGGTCCGGCTAAAGGCCATCGCCGACGAACTGGAGGACGCCATCGAGCAGGTGCCCGGGGTGCTGAACGTGGACGTGATGGGCGCTCTTGAACGCGAGATCCGCATGGAGATCGACCCCGACCGGGTGGCCTCCTACGACCTCACCATCCCGGAGATCGTCGGGCTCATCCCTTCCGAGAACGTCAACGTCTCCGCCGGGGGGCTGGAGACCGAGGGGACCAGGTTCAACGTCCGGGTGCCCGCCCAGTTCGTGGACCCCGGGGAGGTGGACCACCTGCTGCTGGCCGTCCGGAACGACAAGCCCATCTACCTGGCCGACGTGGCCACCGTCCGGGACGCCTTCAAGGACCGCCTGACCTACTCCCGTCTGGACGGCGTGTCCAGCATCACCGTGGCCGTACAGAAGCGCGTGGGAGCCAACCTCATCCACATCGCCGACGCCGTGAAGCTCATCCTGGCCGAGGCCCGTAGACAGGCCCCCAAGGGGGTGACCATCGAACTGACCCTGGACATCTCCAAGTACATCCGGATGATGGTCACGGACCTGGAGAACAACATCCTCTCCGGGCTCGTCCTGGTGGTTGTGGTCCTGGTGCTCTTCCTGGGTTGGCACACCAGCATCATCGTGGCCCTGGCCATTCCCGTGAGCATGCTCATCAGTTTCGCCGTCATCCAGGCCTTGGGCTACACCCTGAACTTC
>CAZIBA010000427.1:0-3210 GCA_964536795.1 uncultured Planctomycetota bacterium
GATCTTCTTCGATCAGCTGACGAGTTTCCTGGCCGGGCTGGTGCTGGCGACGAGTGTGCTCTTCATGATGACGGCTCAGTTTGCCATTACCGACACGCTGCTCATTGGCTTTCAGTTGTGGGCCCTGTACTGCTTCGTTCGAGGTGAGTATTCCGGCGGTCGGGGGCGAGGCTGGTACGGCGCCTTCTACGTCCTGGCGGCGCTGGCTTCGCTGACCAAGGGCCCCATCGGCCTGCTGGTTCCGGGTGCGGTGTTGGCGGTGTGGGTGGTGGTCAGGTGGGACGTGCGCAACCTGGGTCGGCTGGGGCTTCACTGGGGCATCCCGCTGTACCTGGCGGTCGTGGGGGCCTGGTTGGTACCGGCGGGGATGCGGGCCGGGTGGCCCTACCTCAAACACCTGCTGCTCAACCAGACGCTCTGGCGGATGGGTGGGCCCAAGTACTCCCGTCACCAGCCCTGGCACTTCTATCTGTGGACCTACCTGATATATGGCTGGCCCTGGGCCCTTTTTGTGCCCGAGGCCTTCGCTCGCGCGGTGTGGCACCGGTGGACGGGTGGTCGCCAGTCGTCTCCCGGCCGGTCCCGGGCCGGGCTGCTGCTGGTGCTGGTGTGGCTGGTCGTGGTGCTGGCCGGTTGGAGCCTGGCCGCGGTCAAGAGGGAGCGCTACGTCCTTTTCGCGTATCCCGCGCTCGCGCTGATCGTGGGCTGGCTCTGGGGTGGGATGTTGAGCGGCCAACTGCGCTGGCGGTGGCCGACCACACTGGCCGTGGTGCTCTGTGTGGTGAGCGCGTTGGCGGCGGCCGGGGCTGCTGGCCTGGTTGCGGTGCCGGGTCTGGGGCCCTGGGTCATCGAGCACGTCCCGGGGAAGAGCTCGGTCCCGGCCGAGGCGCGGGTGGCCGCGCTGGTTGGTTGGCGCCTGGGCTTCGGGCTGCTGGCGGCGAGCATGGTGGTGGTGTCGGTGGGGCTGGTGAGTGCGCTCCGACGTCGTCGTCCGGGGGTCGTGGTCTGGGTGTGTCTCATCCCGGTGGTGCTTCAGGTGAATGCAGCAGTGTGGGTGTTCTCGATGATGAACCATTACCGGTCGATGCGTCCGGTAGCCGAGATATGTCAGGAGCTCCGCTCCCAGCACCCTCAGGCCACGATCGCCATCGACAGGCTCTCCTGGACGGCCATTGCCTGGTACACCCGGAGCACCGACATCGAAGCCATCGACGCCCCCGACGGGCTGCTTCAGCGCCTGCAGTCAAGCTCCCCCAGCTTCGTCCTCATGGAGGCCTCCCGCCTGGCCAAACTCGAAACTGCCTTCCCCGCCCTCGGCGACTACGTCTGGGGCAATGAGCGCGAAGCAGGCGTCCGCACCATCGTCGTCCTGCGGAGCGAGGCCGGGCCACCCCTCACTCGGCCGAGCGAAGACGACCGCCCGACCGCCAGCGATGCCTCCGCCCGTCCACAGTGACCTCGACACCGAGCTCGGTCAGGCCAAGGAAGCAGGCTCCTCGGCCTTCTTCAGTCCGGCAGGGCCGGAGGAGCGCGGCCAGGCGGAGTGAGGGGACCCGCTCCTCGGTGGTCCAGAAGGTCGTGGAGGAAGTCGTAGCCCAGGGCCAGCTCCCTGGCCCATAGTGCCCGTCTGCAGGTCGTCGCGGAGGCGGCTGGGGGGACCGATGGCCCATCGCTCCATAGCCACCAGGTCCAACAGCGCCTCCCTTGCCCGCTGCGCGAACCGCTCTTCGCCAGTTACGAAGTGAGCCAGACAGCAGGTCTCGATGACCCGGCCCAGTCGGCCGACGGAAGCCCTCCCAGATGACCCGTCCGCTGACCGTTCCTCGGCTGGGCGCAGCTCTCGGGCCGCCTCCTCAGCCTCGGCCAACACGCGGTCCCATATGGACCGTCCGCGGGGACTCTCCAGGCGGGCCAGGAACTCCTCCCGCTCGCTCGCTGCCACGAACAGACTGGGGAACTCAACCAAGCCGGTCATCATCACCTTTCCCCTGCTTCTGACAGGTTCCCGTTCCGGTCCTCGACCAGGACATCTTTGCCCGGCTTCCGTCCAGGGGTCAAGGCGGCAAGCCAGCCGCGCTCATGCAAAGGGTGGGGGTACCGGGTGGTTGGCAGTGTCGAGGCCCTGGAGAGACTGGAACTCCTTCGCCGCTGATGGTACACTCTGTGGGCGTGGTGGGACCTTGCGGGCCTGCCAATGGACGGGCAAGCTCTCAAAGCAGGGGTCGGAAGTGCGTTTCGCGTGGACGTTGCGGTCAGTGCTGAAGGAGATCTTCCTCGGCCGGAGTCGGCTCGAGGTCAAGAGCCGGCTCTACATGGCCCTGGTGCTGCTCCTGGTCATCGGTGGCAGCTTCTACCTGACGGCCCGACGCACCCACCGGCAGATTCGGGAGCAGATGTACGAGCGGGCTCTGCTGGTGGCCAACACGTTCTTTGCCGAGCGCGAGGCCGACGCCAACAGGATGCGCACCCTGAAAGGGGACCGCGAGGACTTCGGACACCCCCAGTACCAGGAGGCCCACGAGGACCGGAACTTCCGCTGGCGCCAAATCTACCAGGGCGCCCCTTTCGCCACCTCCCAGCCCCGTGACGGCCACGAGAAGACCCTCCTTGAAAGTTTCTCCGACGGAGCCGAACTCAAAACCGTCGAGCGCACCACCAAGGCCCCCGTCACCTTCCAGAGGTACTACCAACTTCTCGTCCCCATGACCGCCAGGGAGAGCTGCCTGGAGTGTCACAGCGACTACCAGAAGGGCTCTTTCCAGGGCATCCTCAGTGTCGAGCTTCCCCTGGCCCAGGTGGAGCGCGACCTGCGCAACAACAAACTCCTGATGCTCGCCAGCGCCGTGGTGGCCCTGGTGGTGGCCCTGGGGACCCTCTGTCTGCTCATCCGCTTCCTCATCATCGGCCCACTGTCCCGACTGAAGGAAACCACGGACGCGGTGGCCGCCGGCGATCTGGAGGCCCGGGTCCAGGTGCGCACCGGGGACGAGCTGCAGGAGTTCGCCGACGCCCTCAACCATATGATCGAGACCGTCCAGCACAGCCACCGGGCCCTGGCCGAGCTCAACCGGAACCTGGACAGTCAGCTCGACGCCCTGGGTCGGGCCAACCTGGAACTGCACGAGCTCCACCAGATGCGCTCCCAGTTCCTGGCCAACATGAGCCACGAACTGCTCAGCCCGCTCCACTCCGTCCTGGGCTTCTGCCAGG
>CAZIBA010000428.1:0-3199 GCA_964536795.1 uncultured Planctomycetota bacterium
GCTCGGCCAGCGCTCCCGAGCGGACGTACCACAGAAGACTTAGGCTCAGGAGGACCGGCCCAGCCCCCAACAACACCACCCCCAGCCAAGCCAGTCGGCGCTGCCCGCGAAGCCCCACCCAGCGCAACAGCAGCCAACGGGGTCGCCAGAGCGGATGCCGCCGTCGGAACTCCGTGTCGGTGGTCGTCACTTGGAACCCTTGACGAAACTCCTCACCCCCCGTGGGGGGACAGGCCGAATCAGAGGGACATCAGGGGCGACCAGTCCCTCACCCCCACCCTCTCCCCGAGGGAGAGGGAGTCTTGACGGGCGCCGTTAGAATCCGCGCAGCGCTTCCAGGTAGCCCTGGAAGTTGCGGGTGACCTCAGAGAGGCTGTCGCCGGCGAACTTCTCCAGGAAGGCGCGGGCCAGCTCGAAGGCCACCGCGCCCTCGGCCACCACCGCCGCCGGTGAGACCACGCAGACGTCGGCCCGCTCCTTGGCCGCGTGCACCCGGCGCTTGCTCTTCAGGTCAAAGGAACGGAGCGGCCTGGCCAGACTGGGCACCGGTTTCACCGCGGCCCGCACCACCACCGGTTCGCCGTTGGTGAGGCCACCCTCCAGGCCGCCGGCCCGGTTGGTGAGTCGGCGGAAACCGTGACCCGCCCGGGCAAGACCGGCCGGGACACTCCTCCCCCGCCGGGGTCGCCGGTAGGCGATCTCGTCGTGCACCTCGGAGCCCGGTTGGCGGGCGGCCTCGAAGCCCAGCCCCACCTCCACGCCCTTGACGGCCGGGATGCTCATCAGGGCCTGGGCCAACCGACCGTCCAGCCGGTCGCACCACTGGGCGTAGCTGCCCAGGCCCGGCGGCACGTTGACGGCCCGGACCTCGACCACACCCCCCACGGTGTCCCCGGCATTTCCGGCCCGGTCGATGACGGCCTTCATCCGGCCTTCCCGCTCGAGGGAGACGGCCAGGAGCGCGCTCTTCCCGCGCAGCCGACGCAGCTTGGCCAACGACACCTCGGGCACGGCTGCGCTCACCTTGCCCACGGCCACCACGTAGCCCAGCACCTCAACGTCGAATAGGGCCAGGAGCTCCTCACACAGCCCGCCCACGGCCACCCGGGCCGCGGTCTCCCGGGCGCTGGCCCGTTCCAGCACGTCCTGGACGTCGCCCGCACCGTACTTGATGGCCCCGGCCAGATCGGCGTGACCGGGACGGGGCTGGGTGATGGGCGGACGCTCGTCGATGGTCGCATCGGCGTTGGCGATGCGGAGAGCGATGGGGCTCCCGATGGTCTTCCCCCGACGGAGTCCGGAGAGGAACTCCACCCGGTCGCGCTCCAGCTTCATCCGGGGGCCGCGACCGTAGCCGATCTGCCTGAGGCGGAGAAGCTCGTCGATGGCCGCCGAGTCCACGGCCACCCCGGCCGGGTAACCCTCCACGATGGCCATTAGGCAGGGACCGTGGCTCTCACCGGCGGTGCGGTAGGTCAACTGAGGAGCCATCGGGACTGTGACCTCCTCAAAAGACTGCGTCAGCTCGGGAAACGCTCACCCGTAAGCAGTTCGTAGGCGGCGACGTAACGTTCGCTGGTTTGGGTGATGACCTCGGAGGGCAGCGGAGGCGCCGGTGGCCGCTTGTCCCAATCGAGTCCGTCCAGGTAGTCACGTACGGGTTGCTTGTCGAAAGACGGCTGGGAACCACCCGGAGCGTACCGGTCAGCGGGCCAGAATCGACTGCTGTCGGGGGTGAGCACCTCGTCCACCAGGATGAGCTCGTCGTCGGCCAGACCCCACTCGAACTTGGTGTCGGCGATGATGATGCCCCGCTGGCGAGCGTAGTCGGCAGCGGTGGTGTAGAGGGTCAGGCTCCGTCGGCGGACCTCCTGGGCCTGCTCCTCGCCGACCAGGTCGGCGGCCTGGGCGAAGGTGAGGGGCTCATCGTGACCCGAGTCGGCCTTGGTGCTGGGCGTGAAGACGGGCTCGGGGAGCCGGTCGCTCTCCCGGAGCCCTTCCGGGAGCTCGATGCCACAGACCGTTCCCGAGTCCCGGTACTCCCGCCAACCCGAGCCGGCCAGGTACCCTCGGACCACACACTCCACGGGCAGGACATCGGCTTTACGCACGACCATCGACCGGCCGGCAAGCTGGGCCGCCTCGTCCTCGGAGAGCCCCAGTGGAGACAGGTCCGTGGTCAGGAAGTGGGTGGCCGTGAGCCCGGCCAACTTCTCGAACCAGAACAGGCTCAGGGCCGTGAGCACCTGTCCTTTGTGGGGGATGCCCGTGGGGAGCACCACGTCGAAGGCGCTGATGCGGTCGCTGGCCACGATGAGGAGGCGAGGCTGACCCGTCCGGGGGGAGAGGTCGTAGATGTCGCGCACCTTCCCCCGGCGAAGGGGAAATCCCGCCAGCTCGGTCTCCAGGACCACCGTGGGCTGGCCGACGGCCACCTCGCGCCCCTTTCAGTGCTCTGCTGGCTTGGCCACCAACACCACCTCGTCCTCGGGGTCCCCGGCCTCGGTCAGGCAGACGTCCACCAGCCTGTCCTCGGGTACCTCCTGGGTTAAGCCGACATAGTTGGCGCAGATGGGCAGCTCCCGGCCACCTCGGTCCACCAGGACGGCCAGTTCGATGGAGGCCGGCCGACCGAAGTCGATGAGCTGGTCCAAGGCCGCCCGCACAGTTCGGCCGGTGAAGAGGACGTCGTCCACCAAGATGACCCGCCGACCGTCCACCCCGTCGGGAAGCTCCGTGCCCTTCACCACGGGGTTGTGGGCGATCTCGCTCAGGTCGTCACGGTAGAGGGTGATGTCCATCACCCCCAGGGGGACCTCGGAGCCGGTGAGTTCGGCGAGCTTCCCTGCCAGCCGATGGGCCAGGGGCTCACCCATCGCCCGGATGCCCACCAGCATCAGCTCACCCGGACGTTCGCGCTTGACGATGTCCCGGGCCATCCCCTCCAGGATCTGGTCGATACGCTTGGCGTCGGCCAACACTTGCTTGGGACTCATCGGCGAAACACTCTCCAACTGGACCTCCAAAAACGTTTCGCGCAAGCAACTGCGGGCAAAGCACCAGCGTAGGCCCGCGGCCCACCCCAAGTCAAGCACCTTCTCGCCTCGCACCGCCGCCACCGGGGCAGAGGCACCATGCCCGTTTCTCCTTGCACACCCGCTCCTTTGGCGGTAGAGTCATCCCTCGAGGCGAGGGTTGC
>CAZIBA010000429.1:0-3199 GCA_964536795.1 uncultured Planctomycetota bacterium
AGCAGTACACGGCCGACCACCCCATCAAGCTCTACTACGACAACCTGGTCATCGCCCGGAAACCCATCGGACCCGTCCAGGTGGCCCGGTAGCCGCCGAGGCCGGCCGGAAGAGGCCGTCCCGTCTGCCTGCTTCGGCCCTTGGAGGGGACCCGTGTGAAGCGGGCCCCTGAGGCGGGCCAGGGCTCCGCGCGCCCCTGCAATGCCCGCAGATGAATAACCACGCTCCCTGCACGTCCACTAAGACGGCTTTCTCCCGCTGTGCGCTTCTGGGAGCTCCACTCGGTCGGGTGCTCCCGGGTGGCGCGCCGCTCTCAAGTTGGGAGCCGACGAGGGTCGATAGGAACTCAAGGGAAGGGCGTGCGTGCGCCCCGCCCGCGCCCGTGGACTGCCCAGGAGCAGGCATGATCCTCAGAAGCATCGATTCGACGGACCGCGGTCGGTTCGGCGGTCTCGGCGCGTACCGCTCGCGCTGGCGACGGCCCGCCCGTGCGCTGTGCTTTCTGTTCCTGGTGCTTGTGGTCGGCTGCTCGGCTCCTGCTCCGGAGCCGACCCGGGAGGCTCTCCCCGAACCGTCGGAGGTCCTGGTACGGGAAGGGGGCGAAGAGCAGCAGGCGACCGAGGTGGTACTGGGCGAGGAAGAAGCTGTGGCGGTCGAGGTCGAGGGCCCTCCGGTCGCTCCCCCCGGGGAAGTCGGGGCATTGGAGGAACCCAGCGAAACGGTCGGCCAGGAACGCCAAGCCGCCCTTCGACTCCGCTCAGGGCGGCCTGAGCAAGGGACTCCGCCGAAGCGGCTTCGTCCCTCACGCGAAGGCGGATTGACCTTGCCTGTCCCGAGCACTGTCGAGGGGTCGAAGGCCGAAGCAGGGGCACCGGCAGCGGAAGCACGGGAGCCCAAGCCTGCTGCCGAAGACGAGGGGGAGGAGCCCGGGGTCCTGGAGCTCACCCTGACCCAGGCCGTGGCCATGGCCCTGGAGAACAACCTGCAGCTCAAGGTGGAGCTCCTCAACCCGCTCATCGAGGAGAGCCAGGTGATGGAGGCCCTGGCCGCCTTCGACAGCACCTTCTACCTCAACAGCACCTTGGAGACCAGGCAGAACCTGCTCATCGCCGGCTCGGCCATCGACCCTTTCACCGGATCGGTCATCCGTGACGAGCACCGCAGCGACAGCTTCATCCTGGCCGCCGGCCTACGCAAGCCCCTGAGCACCGGTGGTGTCTTCGTCACCCAGTTCAGCGCCCAGCGCTACCGCTACAATCAGCCGGGCCCCACGATTCAGTGGGTCTATCCGGGCTACTTCACCTACGTGCAATCCCCCGTCATCAACCCCAGTGTCACCACCGACCTCACCTTCTCCATCCGTCAGCCCCTGCTCAGAAACGCCGGCCGGAAGGTGAACCAGGCGGCCATCGAGCTGGCCCGGACGGACGAACGGACCGCACGCTACACCTACCAGGCCCGGGCACTGGTCCTTATCGGTTCCGTGGTCCGCACCTACTGGGGACTGGTCTACCAGCGGGAACTGCTGGCCGTGCGCGAACGCTCCTTCCACTACGCCCGGGACCTGGACGCCGCCACCCGCCAGGCCGTCGCCGCCAACATCCTCCCCAAGATCGAAGTCGTGCGCACGGCCGTCGAGGTCGCCAGTCGAAAGGCCGACCTCGTGGTGGCCCGGACCGCTGTGGCCGACTCGGCCGACCGGCTCCGTCGGCTGCTGCGCGGCTCCGCCCAGGACGTCGCCGACGACCTCCCCATCGTGCCCCTGGATCAGCCTGACCAGTACCAGCAGTCCATCGACGAGAAGCGCTCCGTCTACACCGCCCTGGTCAACCGCAGCGACTTCCTGGCCGCCAAGGAACGGGTCAAGGCCAACGACGTCCGCCTGGCCGTGGCCAGGAACCAGCTCCTGCCACTGCTCGACCTTACCCTCACCTGGACCATCAACGGCCTGGGCGGGAACCTGGCCTCCTCTCTGGGCTCCAAGCATCACCAGCCCCTGAATGAGGTGGGCCTCTTCCACTCCAGCTTCCACGACTTCGCCGCCATCATCAGCTTCGAATTCCCCCTGGGCAACCGGGCCGCTAAGAGCCGCCTCAGCCAGGTCAAGCTGACCAAGCTCTCCCACCTCCTCCAGCTCAAGGATATGGAAGAGGAGATCATCTTCCAGGTGCGGGAAGCCGTCCGGGCCGCCCAGGCCGACGCCCAGCGCATCACCACCACCACCGAAGCCCGCGACCTGGCCGCCCAGCGCCTGCGCGCAGAGGAAGACCGGGACCGAATGGAGGTGGGCCGAATCCTGGACGTGCTGGAAGCCCAGGACAGGCTGGCCCAGGCCGAAATCGAGGTGCGCCGGGCCCTGGTGGACTACCACATCACCCTGGTCACCCTCACCGAGCGTCAGGGCACGCTGCTGCGCCAGTTCCTCACCGGCCCGGCCATCTACTGAGCGGGGCTGGGGCTTCAGAACCAGTCGCGAGCCCAACCGAGGTCCAAACACGGCTTGTCGTCGAGCGCCGTGGCGATGTCGGAGAAGCGCACCGTGAGACCGTCGGTGTAGGCCATGAAGCGAGCAAGTCTGCTCGCCAGGACGGGGTCCATCTCCGAGAACGCTCCGCCCTCCGACGGCTCTACGGAGATGGGCTGCCCAACGACCACGGCGCCGCGTGCCCCGTAAGGCGTGCGACGGAAGTACTCACGAGGCAACTGCACTGAGCGAACAGGACCCCTCGATTTGACCAAGACCCGTCCGGCCATTTCCTCCACAAGCTTGTGCATCTCGTCCAACTTGGTCACTTTCGGTCGGCCGATGGGCTGAGCACCGATGAGAAGGAATTGGGACCCCTGCTGCCAGTAAATGGCGAGGTCGCCGACACGGTACTGCGCGACGATGCGGTCCACCCTTTCAAAGGTCTCGTCGGACTTCCTTTCCGGGAGTTTGTAGAGCGCTTTCTCTCCAGGCCCGTCAGCGATCAAGAGCTCAGGATGATACTCCACCTCGAGGACGAAATGGTCCAGCGCATACATCCTCGAGCGGAGGTCACTGGGAACGACCTCCTCCCGCAGGAGGAAACGCAGACGCTCCTCCGCCTGGACCAGGGCTCGTTCCGCAGAGTCCTGGTAATACGGTCGCTTGGCAGCAATCTCCTCAGTCGACGGCCAGCGCCATCTGAGGAACGCTCCCTCACCTTGAGCCGGGAGG
>CAZIBA010000430.1:0-3196 GCA_964536795.1 uncultured Planctomycetota bacterium
TCTCCTACCTGGTGGCCAACCCGCTGCTCTTAGAGCAGCGGGTTGGCCACCAGGTAGGAGACCATGCTGGCGGCGAAGCTTCCCACCACCACCCAGAAGGGGAGCACGAAGCCGACCAGGAACGTGCCCAGGTCGGTGGCGATGCCCAGGATGGTGGCTGGCAGCAGGGCCCGGATGGCCGGGGTGAAGTCGGCGAAGGGAATGGGCAGGATCTGAATGACGTCGGTGAGGAAGATGCCCGAGAGGGTGGGGACCACCACGTAGAGGGCCCCCCAGATGATGCCGATGAAGGTGCCCGTGGAGAAGACGCGCCAGCGCCAACCTTCCTGCTTGGCCGAGCTCTCGGCCAGGGCCGTCGCCCCACCGGCGTAGACCGGGGCCATGGGGAAGGGGAGCTTCTCCACGTCGTTGGTTACCCGAAAGAGGGCGTAGCCCATGGACAGGGTGTTGATCCGAGTGAGGACCATGGCCGTGGCCAGGACCACCAGTGGTCTGAGGTAGTCCAGGTGGAGGAAGGTGCGCTCGGCGTAGGCCGAGGAGCCCAACGGGGGCATGGCCCAGTTGGGGATGTGTTCGGCCAGCCCCACCGCCTGTTGGCTGTTGACGAGGTACTGGTCCCAGATAAAACCTCCGAAGGGCCCGCCGAAGATGACCGCGGCCGAGCCCAGTTTGCCGCCGATGGCCATCAGACCGCCGGCCACCCAGTAGAGGATGATGATCTCCTGGGCCTTGAGCTTGCCGAAGCTGCGCCGGGCGATCTCGATAAAGAGGATGATGGAGACCCACTGGGCGGCTCCACCCAGGGAGCGACCGGTCACCAGACCCAGGTAGATGGCCCCGGGCAGCATGATGAAGCCGACGAAGAGCGCCCCCCAGACCGTGGTCCAGCCGAACCCCGGCGCCCAGGGCGCATCCTCGGGCATCAGGACGTAGCTCTGCCCCTCACGTTGCCGCTCGTCTTCAGACAAGACTGCCTTCCTTACCAGGTTGCGCCCTGCCCTGGGGCGGGCCAAGTCACAGGCTCAGTTGCGCGACTGTCCCCAGCCGACCTCCTGCCTTGCCGCATCAGGCCACTGCTACGCCGCCTCCTCCACCAGGCCCAGTCGGCCAGCGCCCGACTGTCGGTAGTCGTGCTTCATCTCGGGGGTCAGGGTGCGCCAGACCAGAAAGCGCTTCCTGAGCAGGTTGAGGAACCCCCGGTTGATCCGTCGCCAACTGGCCACGTCGCCACTCGTCCGGGTGAGGGTCACCTTGACCTCGTAGATGCCGTACTCACCCGTGGGGACGGCTTCCAGCTTCACCCCCTGACTGATGCCCAGGTCGTAGGGCGCCAGCCAGGCCTTCATGGTGATGACGTAGGTGGGCTCTTCGGCTTCGCCGGCCGTGCTCAGGGTCACCCCCTCGGCGACGAAGTCGCCGATGGAGCCTTCGCCGTAGGACTCGAAGACGGTGGCCAGGTAGGTGTAGAGGCCCAGGGCCTCGGCCCCGCCCACGGTGAAGGGGAAATCGAAGTACCAGTTGTCACCCTCCGGTTCGGGGAACTTCCACCGGCGGGAGACGTCGGGCACGGCCATCAGCGCAGCCACCCGCGAGGGATAGACCGTGGAGAGCAGAGTCACTCCCATCACCACCACCGTGCTCCAGATGGCCGAGAGGGAGGAGAAGTACAGGTTGATGCCCGAGAGCAGTCCCGTCTGGACGAAGACCATGGAGAGGACCTGACCTATGAGGTAGCCGATGACCGCCCCCAGGGTGGCGAAGACCGCCGACTCGGCCATGAACAGGGCGCCGATGTGCTTGGGGGTGAGGCCGACGGAGTTGTAGATGCCGATTTCCCGGGAGCGCTCGTAGACCGCGCCGATCATGGTGTTGAGCACGATGAGGGCGGCCACGGCGATGGGGATGAGCAGGTTGGCCACCCCGGAGATGGAGGTGCCACCGATGGAGCTGTACACCTCCACCTGCTCCTTGTAGCCCACGAAGACGGTGAGGGCCACCCGGCTCATGAAGTGCTCGACCACCCTCACGAAGGCGGGCTTCTTCCCGGGGACCTCCTGCTCTTCGGGCAGGCGGAAGTCGGCCAGGGCCACCGAGGCCAGGGTGCCACCGTTGGCCAGGGGATAGTCGAAGGGGACGAGAATGGTGTTGGAGCTCTCCAGGTGGGTGAAGGACTGGATGGGCTCGGCCGCAGCCAGGTTGGGGTCCTGCTGCTGGCCCTGCTGGCTCTTGGTGGCTTCGGTGACGAAGTCCACGGGGGTGAGCTTCTCGTCGTCCAGGTCCTTGACCTTGTTCAGCTCCTCGCTGTCGATGATGCCGATACAGGTGAAGGTGGAGCCGAACAGGTCGATCTGGGCCGTGCCCATGTCCTCGGGGCCGATCTCCACCAGTCGGGCCAGGTCGTCCGGGATGATGCAGACGTAGCGGTCGCCCGGGGCGAACCAACGGCTCTTCTCACCGAGAAGGTACTTATCCACCCCGGTGGCCACCGGCTCCTCGGGCACCACACCCACCAGGCCGTAGGCGAAGCTCACCTTGCCCGTGGCCAGGTTGCGGAAGCGGACGAAGGCCCGTTCGCCCTTGGTCTGGGCCTGATACCAGGAGCGGGGGATGACGGTGGCCTGGTCGCGGAAGGCGCTGCGCACGTACTCCAGCACCGAGGGCTGCAGGCCCAGCCAGTTGCGGTCACGGATGAGGGCCCCCTGGTAGAGGGGCTGGTTGTCCCGGGGGAGCTTGTAGAACTTGAGCTTGGCCTCGATGGAGGTGAAACTGAGCACGGTGAAGGTCAGGAGCACCAGGGTGGTGGCGGTGAGTCCGGTGCGCAGCTTCCGTCGGCGCAGGTTGGAGATGCCCAGGAGCACCGCCGCCGTGGTCGCGCTCAACCGGCCCACGTCCACCTCGTGGACCCCGGCCGAGGCCCGCTTGGCCTTCTGCACCGTCTGGGAGAACTTGCCCATCACGATGAACAGCACCACCAGACCCAACACCAGGATGACGAAAGCCAGCAGGATTATGTAGGGCGTGCTGCCCACCAACTTGAAGGCCGGGTGGACGAAACGGAGGATGATGAAGACGGCCACGAAGAAGCAGACGAACCCGGCGATGCGCTTGAGGTTGGTGGCCGCCCCGATGAACAGCCTCTCACAGAAGAAACTGTAGGGGAGCAGCAGCGCGAAGTAGAAGATGATACCGTTGATGG
>CAZIBA010000431.1:0-3186 GCA_964536795.1 uncultured Planctomycetota bacterium
TCCTCGCCCAGGTCATCAAGTTAGTGGAGGAATGTCAGGGCACCAAGGTGCCCATCCAGAGGTTCGCCGACCGGGTGACGGCCGTCTTCGTCCCCGTCATCGTCGTCCTGGCCGTTGCCACCTTCGTCCTCTGGCTGGTCTTCGCGGAGCAGTTGCACCCGGTACTGGGTTGGGCCGGACGGCTCCTGCCCTGGGTGAACCCGGACATGCACGGGGTGACCCAGGCCCTCTTCTCTGCCGTGGCCGTGCTGGTGATAGCCTGTCCCTGCGCCCTGGGCCTGGCCACACCGACGGCCCTGATGGTGGGGAGCGGGCGGGGGGCGGAGTTAGGCATCCTCATCCGCTCCGGTGAGGCCATCCAACTCCTCAAGGACGTCCGCACGGTGGTCTTCGACAAGACCGGCACCCTCACCAAAGGCAAGCCCGAGGTCACCGACGTCGTTCCGTCGGCCGGTACGCAGGAGGCCCAGCTTCTCAGGTGGGCGGCTTCGGCCGAGGCCGGTTCCGAGCACCCCATCGCCTCGGCCATCACCCCGGGAGCCAGCCAGCGGGGCCTTGAGGCCGAGCCCCCCGAGAGCTTCGAGGCCCTCAGCGGCCGGGGAGCGCGGGCAACCGTAACCGGCAGCCTGGTCCTCATCGGAAACAGGCGACTGCTCACGGACGAGCATATCGACATCCCCCAGGTGCTGAGCGAGACGCAGGTGAAGCTGGAAGGTGAGGGCAAGACCACGCTCTACGTCGCCCGCGACGGTCAACTCCTGGGCCTCATCGCCGTGGCCGACACCCTCAAGGACGACGCCCGCCAGGCCGTCCGGGACCTGCACGGGATGGGCCTCAGTCTGGCCATGCTCTCGGGGGACAACCAGCGGACGGCTGAGGCCGTGGCCCGGGAGTTGGGCATCGACCGGGTGCTGGCCGAGGTGCTGCCCGAAGAGAAGCAGCAGGAGATCAGGACGCTTCAAGACGAAGTGGGCCGGGTGGCGATGGTGGGTGACGGCATCAACGACGCCCCCGCCCTGGCCCAGGCCGACGTGGGCATCGCCATCGGTACCGGCACGGACGTGGCCATCGAGGCCTCCGACGTCACCATAGTCCGCGGAGAGCTGGCGGCCGTGGTGACGGCCGTCCAGCTCTCCCGGGCCACCTTCCGCAAGATACGCCAGAACCTCTTCTGGGCCTACGGCTACAACGTGCTGGCCATCCCGCTGGCCGTCTTCGGCCTGCTCCACCCGGTCATCGCCGAGGCCTGCATGGCCGGAAGCTCCGTCACCGTGGTCGCCAACGCCAACCGACTGCGCCACTCGGAGCTGTAACGCCCCTTCGCCAAGGCTTCGGCGGGTGCTACCCCAAGAGCAGTCCGTGCGGCCTCCTTCGCTGCTGACTACTTCGGGGTGATGGGGCCGACGTACTTCTTGGAGATGACCAGGTGGTCCCACCAGACCTTGCTCGTGCCCTCCTCCGCCTGGGACATGTAGCGGTAGAGCCAGATGGCGTTGACGTTGAGCTCAGGAACCGTCCGCCACTCGAAGCCCGGGAAGGGCTTGCCACCCTCGATAGGCACCCCTTTGCCCTGGTCGTAGTCCCAGGTGATGCCCTCCTGGGTCACGTAGGGCCTGAACTTGTCGTAGGTCCACGTGCCTGACGAGGGGAAGCCCTTGCCCTGGTAACTGGTGACCCTGCCTTCCGCATCACGGGTGAGCTTCCCGTCGACCCAGTAGGCCAGCTCGCCATTGGAGTCACCGATGTCGTTCATCTTGACCATCACTTCCAGACAGATCCACTGCTCCTTGGGGACGGGAGGCCGGTCCACGCCGATCTCGAAGGTGTTCCCCCAGGTCTGACCCGCCGGCGGGCTTCCGCCCATGTGCTGCCAATAGGTGTAGCCGTGCCACTGGGAGAAGCCCCCGGGCTCGACCTGGGTCACAAAGCTCTGGTTCCCCTTGGGCCGGACCCCCGCTCCGCCCATGGACCACGGCTGAGGCGGGTTGTAGCCCCAGAAGCTGCCGCCGTAGTGGTGGATGGGGGCGTGATCCTTGTTGAACTTCATGTAGAAGCGGAAGAAGAGCTGGTCGTAACCGTAGCCCCCCGCCTCGTTCTTCAGCCGACGGTAGAAGGAACCCCCGCCGGTGTACCCGTCGGTGCCCCCCGCAACGCGGGTGAGAAGGAGCGACTGTTTCCCGCCGCTCCCAGGCGGGGTCTCGTCAGACTTGGACATGAGGGACTGACCCTGGACGCTCTCCCATTTGCTGCAGATCTCATCCACCGAGCCTTCGAAGGACTCCGCGAAGACGACGTCGGGGTCCTTCTCGATGCCCACGTCGCCCGGGTACTTGGCGGCGAGACCCGTACTCCCCTCCGCAATTGTCGGCGTGGGCTTCGGCTCGACCGTCAGGGCCGGGGCTTGAAGCCCGGCCTCCGAAGCTTCCTGGGAGAACGCCACCGTCGCCGCCACCATCCCGAACAGCAAAGCCAACACCAGTGCAGCTTTCATCACCAACCCTCCAAAAGTCGTCCTTACGTCCCGTCGTGCTCTCGTCCGGATAGCGGCCCGAAGCCGTCACCTCGTCGGGGTGAGAGGGCCGATGTACTTCTTGGCAACAACGAGGTCGTCGAAGTAGACGGTGTTCGTATCGGTCCTTCCCTTCTCAGCCACCTCCCGGGAGACGTACCACTGAAGCCAGAGACGGTTCACTTTCAGCCGCTCGTCGGTGCGCCAGTCAAAGCCCTCGAAGGGCTTGGGGTCCTTGTTCCAGAAGCCCGAGGTGACGAACCGGTCTCGGATCCAGGAGCCCACGGGGTACCCGGGACCCCAGTGGCCCACCTTCTCCCCGTCGATCCAGAACGCCAGCTCACCGTCGTGCTCACCGACGGTATTCACCTTGACCATCCATTCAACGCAGATCCAGTTCTCCCGCCCGGGGAAGGGACGCTGGGCGTCGGGGCGGAAGTTGTTGCCGTAGTAGGCGTTGGGCTCACCGGCCGAAGCGCCGTGAGGTGTCTGCCAACTGTGCATCTCGTGCCAGTAGACGTAGAAATGCCAACCCGACCCCGGTTCGTCGAGGTTCGGCGGCTCGATGGTGGCGCCGAAGTTGCTGTCACCGGGCGGGCGGTAGCCGGCCCCCCCTGCCCACTTGTAGTTGGGGCCGCGCCCTCCCAGTCCGATGAAATGGTGGGGTGTCACCGTGT
>CAZIBA010000432.1:0-3183 GCA_964536795.1 uncultured Planctomycetota bacterium
GGTCACCTTGATGGTGCTCATCCGCAACACCAACCCGCGGCTGAGGATCGACCAGGCGCTGAAGTTCTTCTGGTTCCTGCTGGCTCCGGTGGCTGCGCTGGGCGTGGTGCTGGCGCTGGTGGGGTACTGACGTGGGGAGTGGCCGATGAGTTGGCAGCTCTGGGGACTGAAGCGGTCGCCCTGGGTGTACCACGTCAACACCGGGGCCTGCAACAACTGTGACATCGAGATACTGGAACTGCTGACTCCCCGGTTCGACGTGGAGCGCTTCGGCATCACCCTGGTGGGCAGCCCCCGTCACGCCGACGCCCTGCTGGTGACGGGCATCTGCACCCGTCAGGCCCGTCCCCGACTGCAGGAGGTGTATCGGCAGACGCCCAAGCCCTGTGTGGTCTTCTGCATCGGGGCCTGCGCCTGCTCCATGGGCATATTCAAGGATGCCTACCACGCGGCCGGGCCCGTGGACGAGGCCATCCGGGAGGTGGACCCCGAGGCCATCATCGCCTACGTGCCGGGCTGTCCGCCCAAGCCGGAGGCCATGATCCTGGGGGTGGTCAAAGCCCTGGGGGCCCTGGGGGCCGGAGGGAACGGTCGTGACGCTGAGTGAACTGGTAGAGGAGATGGGGAGTCGCCTGAGCGAGGCCGTGTCGGCCGTGGAGGAGCGTTCACCCCGACGGGTGTGGGTCACCGCCCGGCCGGAGCGCATCCGGGAGGTCGTGAGCTACCTGTTCGAGACCTCGGGTGGTCGCCTGGCGACCATCACCGGGGTGGATGGCCGCGACGACGTCGAGCTGCTCTACCACTTCTGCTTCGACGGTCTGGGCGGGGTGTGCACGGTGCGCGCCGCCGTGGCCAAGCCGACGCCGACGATCGACTCGGTGACGACAATCGTGGAGGGGGCCAACTGGATCGAGCGCGAGATTCACGACCTGCTGGGGGTAGAGTTCCGGGGACACCCGGACATGCGCAGGCTCATCCTGGCCGACGACTGGCCCGAGGGGCTCTACCCCCTGCGCCGGGACCACCAGGAGAGACTGCCCAATTACGGACGCAGATAAGGTAGCGGGTCGCTGACCGGCGGCCCTGCGTGAAGGAGCTGTCAAGGTGACGGAGAAGACGCACCGGACCGTGCTCCCCATTGGTCCCTACCATCCGCTTCAGGAGGAGGCGGAGTTCTTCCAGCTCACCATCGAGGGTGAGCGGGTGGTGGACATGGACGTGCGCATCTCCTACAACCACCGGGGAATCGAGCAGCTCTCCACCACCAAGACCTTCGACCAGGTTCCCTTCGTGGTGGAGCGGGTCTGTGGCATCTGTTCGGCGAGCCATCCCCTGGCCTACGTGCAGGCGGTGGAGGAACTGGCCGGCATCGAGGTGCCGGAGCGGGCCCTCTACCTGCGCACCATGGTCAACGAGCTGGAGCGCATCCACAGCCACATGCTCTGGGCCGGGCTGGCCGGTCACTTCCTGGGTTACAACACGGTCTGGATGTGGGTCTGGCGCTACCGCGAGCCGGTGCTGGACCTGTTGGAGATCATGACGGGCAGCCGAATCAACTACGCCAACGCCCGCGTGGGGGGCGTGCGTCGGGAGATCGCCAACGACCTCTGGCCGGCAGTGAACGAGAAACTGGACGAGGTGGAAGCCGGCCTGGAGCTCATCACCAAGGCCGTCCTGGATGACCCGGTCATCCACGCCCGCACCAAGGGGGTGGGGGTCCTCAGCAACGAGGACGCCGTCCGTTACTGCACCACCGGGCCCACGGCCCGGGCCAGTGGCGTGGCCATCGACGTCCGTCGGGACGACCCTTACGCCGCCTACGACCTGGTGGATTGGGACGTGATCGTGCGAGACGAAGGTGACGTCTTTGCCAAGGTGGTGGTCAGGCTCTTGGAGTGCTTTGAGGCCATCAAGATCATCCGTCAGTGCACACAGCAGATACCCGACGGACCCCTCACGGCGGAGGTGCGGGAGATACCGCCCGGCGAAGGCGTGGGCCACGTGGAGGCCCCCCGGGGAGAGACCTTCCACTACGTCAAGAGCGACGGGTCCAACTTCCCGGTCCGTCACAAGGTCCGGGCCCCCAGCTTCGTCAACGTGCCCAGCTTCAAGGCCAGTTGCCTCGGGGAGTACGTGCCCGACGTGGCCATCACCCTGGCATCGGTGGACCCGTGCTACAGTTGCACCGAGCGGGTAGCCGTGATCCGCGACCGGAGCCGACCCGACGACCGGCTCGGACTGGACGACCTCATCCGTCTGAGTCAGGAGCGGACCGAGGAGCTCAGGCGGACCCTGGGCGACGCTCCTGAGCCGCAGAGAGGAACCTAAGTGCAGACGGAACAGGTGCTTCTGCTGGTTGTGCTCGCGGTGCCGACGGTGGCCGGCGCCCTGGCCTACGTCCTGGGACGTCGGTTGAGCGGACCGGTGCGGGTGGTGGCGGTGGTGGCTTCTCTGTTGACCCTGGTGGCCACCTGCAAGCTGGCAGCGGGGCTGGCCGGGGCCCTGCGTCTGGCCGAGGGGACGGGGGACACCTTCCTCTGGGTGTGGTGGGCGGACGTAGGGGGGATGGACATCTCGCTGGCGCTGAGGGTGACGGCGCTGACGGCCTTCCTCTCGGTGTTCATCGCCCTCTTCGGGTTCCTGGTGCTGCTCTTTTCGCTGGACTACATGAGCGAGCACCGTCACCAGGACAAGTACTACGCCTTCGTCCTCTGGAGCATCGCCGGGGCGCTGGGTGCGGTGCTGGCGAACAACCTGGACTTGAAGGTGCAGCTTGTGAATCCGTCGATTGCCCGACGCGCATTGGATGCGGAACGCGCCAAATTCGAAAGTACCTTCTACGGATCAGCACACTTCAACGCGACGGAAGATCTGAACACGCCGACCACGTCGCAGGCCCTCAGTTCCGAGATTGGCGTTGAGAGACCCCTCCCTACCGGCGGGACGATCAGCGTGGGTTTGCCGTTCTACACCAGTGACGCGGATGCCGACGGTGTGGCGGAGGCGGCCGCCAGTGTCTCGTACGTGCAATCGCTGTGGCGCGGGGCCGGCTCGCGGATCAATACACAATCGATCCGCATCGCCGGCCACGAGTGGAACATCGTCGGCGCGGCGACCAAGTTGACAGCCATTTATCTGCTGGCCAACGCCGACGTCACCTACTGGCGCCTGTACGCCGCACGC
>CAZIBA010000433.1:0-3182 GCA_964536795.1 uncultured Planctomycetota bacterium
GGCGTCTGCATGCGCACCGTCGAGGTCGAAGCGGCCCTCGCGCAGTTCCAGGCCGAGGGGTGCGACGCAGTGATGGTCGTCTGCCTGACCTATTCGCCCAGTCTGGTTTCCGTCCCCGCTCTGGTCCGTTCTCCGCTGCCCCTGATCATCTTCGACACGGCCAAGGCCGCTTCGCTCGGCCCCGAGATGACGGGGCAGGACGTTATGGAGAACCACGGCATCCACGGCGTCCAGGACCTGGCCAACGTCCTGGCCCGACGCGGTCGGGACTTCCAGCTCGTGGTGGGCCACTTCCGGGACGGCCGGGCGCTGGGCGAGCTGGTAGCCTGGGCCCGCGCCGCACAGACCAAGGCGGAGCTCCGCCGGCTCAAGGTGGGCCTGCTGGGTGAGCCTTTTGAGGGGATGGGCGACTTCGCCGTGGACTTCGGGAAGCTCCGCGACGACCTGGGGCCCGAGGTGGTGCAGCTCGAGATAGCAGACCTGGTTTCCTCCGTTCGCCAGACTCCTGCTGATGACGTGGAAGAGTCCGTGGGCCGGACCCGCTCGCGCTTCGAGATCGACCCCTCGCTCACCGACGACCTGCTGGCCACCTCGGTGCGCTGGGGCCTGGGCCTCCGTCGGCTCGTCGAGGGCCGGGAGCTAAGTGCACTGTCGATGAACTTCCTCGCCTTCCACCCCGAGGACGGGGCCGAGACGGTGCCTTTCCTGGGAGCTTCCGAGCTCATGGCCGAGGGCCTGGGCTATGCGGGTGAGGGGGACGTGTGCTGCGCGGCGCTGGTGGCTGCTGCTGCCCGCCTCTGTGGTCAGGCCAGTTTCACCGAGATGTTTTGCCCCGACTTCCAGGGTGGAGAGGTCCTGCTGAGCCATATGGGGGAGTGCAACCTGAGTATGGCCCGTGAGGACCGGCCGGTGAGGCTGGTGGCCAAGCCCTTCGCCTGGGCCGAGGTGCAGGAGCCCGCTGTGCCCGTGGTCTGCCTAACTCCCGGACCGGCCACGGTGGCCAGTCTCACGGCCTGGCGGGAGGGGAGCTGGCGGCTGGTGGTAAGCGAGGGGACGGTCGTGGACACACCTCCCTACGAGCACCTCCAGAGCCCCTACTCCAAGTTCAGGCCCGAGACGAGCTTGGAGGAGTTTTTGTGCGACTACAGCCTGGCCGGGGGCACCCACCACCTGGCCATCGTCTTCGGTCGGAGGGCTGCGGACTTCCGGAAGCTGGCCGCCCTGCTGGGCGTGGAGTGCGTCGTGGTGTGAGACCGGTATGAGCTGCCCGTGCTACCTTTCCATCGACCTGGGCACCACGGCCGTCAAGGTGGCCCTCTTCCGCGCCGACGGCCAGCTCCTCGCCCTCTCGGTGGGCGAGCTCCAACTGAGCCACCCGGCCCCGGAACAGGTGGAAGTCGACGCCCGGGTCATCTGGGCCGCTGTGGTCGAGGGCACCCACCAGGTCCTGGCCCAGGCCGCCCGAGGCGAGACCCCCGGGCCAGCGGCCGTCGCCGGCATCGGCATCTCCAGCCAGGCCCAGACCTTCGTGCTCCTGGATGAGGCCGGCGAGCCCGTCCGACCGGCCGTGATGTGGCTGGATACCCGCGCCGGTAAGGAGGCCGACGAGTTCGCCCATAGGTTCAGCAGCGAAGAGCACATCGAGAACCTGGGCAGGCAGGTCATCGGGGCCATCGCCTCCGCCCCCAAGCTCCGCTGGCTGTCCAAGCGGGAGACGGACACGCTGGCCCGCGCCCGAACGCTGTTGCTCCTCCCAGATTACGCGCTTTACCGGCTCACCGGGGAGCTGGTCACCGACCCGGTCACAGCCAGCAGCACCGGCTTCTACCACCCGTTCCGTCGCCGCTGGTGGCCCGAGGCGATCGAGTTCGCCGGCTCCGGGCACCTGAAGCTCCCCGAGGTGAAAGGGCCGGGCCAGTGCGCCGGGACCCTCGGGGCCCAGGCCGCTGGTGAACTGGGCCTGAGCGAAGGTGTGCTCTGCGCCGTGGGCAGCAACGACCAGCTCACGGGCGCTCTGGGCGCAGGCAACGTGGAAGTGGGCACGGTGTCGGAGACCACGGGGACGGCCCTGGCCCTCATCCTCACGGCCTCAGGCCCTGCGGGTGGCCCCAGCGACGACACCCAGCCAGAGGGCAGTGGTCCCCACCCGGCCGGCGGGGGCCTTCGCTACGTACTGGCCTACTCCAAGACGGCGGGCATCGTCCTCAAGTGGTTCCGCGACCAGTTCTCCCCGGGGGAGTCCTACTCTCGACTCTTCACCGAAATTGCCCGGGTGCCCATTGGCTCCGACGGGGTGACCTGTCTGCCCCACTTCTCGGGCACGGCCACCCCGCACTTCAACCCCGAGGCCACGGGCGCCTTCGTCGGTCTCCGCTTGAGCCACACCCCGGCCCACCTGGCCCGGGCCATCGTCGAGTCGCTCACCTTCGACCTGCGCCTGAACGTGAGATACCTCGAGGGATCGGCCGGTCCGGTGAAGACCATCCGGGCCATGGGTGGCGGGGCCCGCAGCGACCTCTGGGTGCAGATGAAGGCCGACGTGCTGGGGCTGCCGGTGGAGCGGGTGGCCTGTCCGGAGGCAGCGTCTTTGGGGGCGGCCGAGCTGGCCATGGTGGCGGCCGGTGAGTTTGGTTCGGTGGCGGAAGCGTCCCTGGCCCTCTATCGGGCGGACCGCACCTTCGAGCCCGACCCCGAGCGTGGGGCCGAGTACGCTGAGCCACTGAGGCGCTACGAGGAGCTGTACCGGACGCTGTACGAGGAGAGGAAGACGTAAATGCACGAAGAGCTGAGAGTTGGCTTCGTCGGGTTCGGTTTCATCGGCAAGGTGCACGCCTACTGCCACCTGAACGTGCCCCTCTTCTACGACCCGCCACCCGTCAGGACCAGACTCGTAGCGGTCTGCACCTCCCATCCGGAGACGGCCCGGGAGGCCAAAGAACGGTTCGGCTTCGACGTGGCCACCGTCGATTACAGAGAGATCACCGAGAACCCCGACGTAGACATCGTCCACATCACCAGCCCCAACGTCTTCCACCGTGACCACCTGCTCTCGGCCCTGGCCACGGGCAAGCACGTCTACTGCGAGAAGCCCCTCACGGCTACACTCGGGGAGGCCCGCGAGGTCCAGGCCGCCCTTCGACTCCGCTCAGGGCGCCCTGAGCAATTGACCTTGTCGAAGGGCG
>CAZIBA010000434.1:0-3166 GCA_964536795.1 uncultured Planctomycetota bacterium
GCTGCTTCACCACGCTCACACCGTGGCCGAGGGAGCGGGAGCCGCCCCCCTGGCCGCCGCGCTCAAGATCAAGCGCCGCCTGCGTGGCAAGACGGTGGCCATGGTGCTTTCGGGCGGAAACCTGCCCGTTGACGTCCTCGGTGACACCCTCTGTCAGGCCCGGTAGGCTGCTCGCAGGGGTCCTTCGGCTGCGGCCGACCGGACGACCGAGGTTGACGGGCCGGCGCCGGTCAACTACAATCCCCAACGGCTGGTGTGACGCTTGCTGGTCCCGGCCCGGCGATTCGTCGGAGACGAACGGACGACCTGGTAAGGAGGATGGACGGTGGAGATGCCTTTTGGGGAGATTGACGGCAAGGTGGTGGACATCAGCTTTTCCTCGGCCGACTTCTCGGTGGCCAGCGTTATCCGGGCCATCCAGGAACACCTGGACATGCTCAACGAGATGGGGGTGGTCTTCCTGGGCATCGCCACGGAGGTGCCCACGGGACCCACACCCGTCTTCCAGCCCGTGGCCGTCAAGGCCAGCTTCGAGTACACGGGGTCGGACCCGGCGCCGGCGGTACTGGAGCGCACCTACCAGGTCGTCTGGCAGGGCATCGTCAACACCTTCCCCTCCGAGAGCGAGTGGGCCAAGAGCAAGGAGGCCTTCGGACACTTCATCACCGCCCAGGCCGACCTGCTGCGGGCCCGAGTGGAGAGCATGCGGGAGTGAGCGTCCGTCCGCACAGGGTGTCGGGAAGGATTGGCGCAGTCCTGGGTTCGCTGGCGCTGCTTCTGTTGGTGTTGGCGTCTCCGGTTCAGGGGGAGTCCAGTGCCCGACTCCAGTGGGTGGAAGTGGACGTCTCGCTGCTGGAGAACGGCAAGGCCGACGTGGTCTACAAGGTGCGTTGGACCGTCTCCAGCGGCGAGATGCACGGCTTCTTCCTGGAGGGGATGGAAGAGCACCCCGTCTTCAACTTCGACACCTCCCAGGCCGTGACGCCCGGCGGTCAGTCCTACAAGCTCTCCATCACGCCGGTCTCGGGCGGGAAGTACGACGTTGTGCTGGCCGGGGACGCAGCCTACGGGCCCGGCGAGATCACCTACGTCGTCCATTACGCCACCGACCTGGTAGCCAGCGGCCACCTGGGCCTGACGGCATCCCCGGAGCTGGGTGGGCTGGCCGTCCTGCACTGGGCCCCCAACCAGTGGGATGTCGGCATGGACCACTACACGGTCAGGGTCCACTACCCCATCGAGGTGCCCCCGGAGAAGGTGACGGCCGAAGGCAAGGTGGTCCCCGAGTTCCTCGAGGGGGTCACCTTCCGCACCGAGAAGTTCATGAACGAGGAGTACCTCATCGACTACCCGGCAACCGAGTACCAGGGCAAGCGCTGGCTCACGGTCCTCTTGCACAAGAAGAGGCCCGGCGTCAAGTACCACTTCGTCATCCAGCAGTACGTCGGGGCCGGCCACTACCCCTCCATCGCCGCCTCCCGGGGCCGGGAGGCGGCCAAGGTGGGGAAGAGGATCGAGCGCCGGGGGGTGGGCGGCCTGGCCGGGCGACTGGTGGGCAAGGGCGTGCCCATGGTGGCGGTGGGGGCCGTGGTTGCGCTGGTGGTGGCCGCGCTGGTGGCCATGGGCCTGAAGCACGGCTCCCTCCAGGAGGCCGGTGAGCAGTTGGAGGAGGTTCGCTGGGACAGCAACATCTGGGTCCCGCCCAAGATCAAGGTGGCCAGTTTCCGCCAGAAGGGGAAGCTCGCGCAGCTCAACGTCATCGAGGCGGGACTGCTGCTGGACATCCCCCTGTCCACCATCACCGCGCTCATCTGCGCCGACCTGGAGCAGAGGGGGGCCCTCTACATCCGCGGCGAGGACCCGCTCACCGTCGAGCGCACGTCTCTCACCTATCAGTCCCGCAACTCCTACGAGAAGCTCTTCCTCGATTGCATCGACCCCGAGGGGGCCCTCTCCGAAGACCGCCTCAAGGAGCTCTACGCCGAGCTGGCCGACGGCGTCCAGCGCAAGTGTTGGGACTGCGACCTGGAAGCCACCAAGAAGTACTACTCGCGCATGTTCGCCACCCTGGCCCGGGACACCACGCCCGAGAACATGGACGAGGAAGTGACCGACCGCTGGGGGCACCCCTACCCCCGCCGCTACGGCTACTACTACCACCACTACTACCAAGACGATTACGAGCGCGGGGACCGGGTGGACCGTATGCGGCGGTCTGTCGAGCAGTACGAACCCACCGCGGCCACCTCCTATGCCTCCTTCATCAAGTCCGACGCCTGTCACAGCGCCTGCTACGTCCACACGGCCTGTCACGACGCCTGTCATTCGGCCTGCCACAGCGCCTGCCACAGCGCCTGTCACTCGGCCTGTCATTCGGCCTGCCACGGGGCCTGTGTCAGTGGGGGAGCGCACTGATGACGAGGGATTCGCAGGTCGCAAGTCGCACCTCACAGGGCGAGCAGCCCCCGGTGTGCCCTCTGGGGGCGGCCGGCCCCGCCCTGGAGACCATCGACCTTGACTGGGTGGACGAGTTCACCAGGCGTATTCGCCCCTACGTGGCCGTCCGCGAGGCCGACGAGCTGCTCATCCTCCTTCCCAACCAGGCCTACAAGCTGAACCGCTCGGGGCTGGAGCTTTTGGGACGGATGCTGAGGGGGGAGGGCGTCTTCGAGGTCCTCGGTCCCCACGCCGACGACCCGGAGAAACGAGCCGACGTGCACCACTTCTTCTGCGACCTGCGGGCGCTGCTGGTGGGCTGCCTGGGCGAAGGGGAGGGGAGACGGGCCGTGGAGACGGTGCCCTTCCGCAGGCCCTACAACGTGCTCCCCGTCCTGAGCGAGGTGGCCGTCACCTACCGCTGCAACCTCTCCTGCCTCTTCTGCTATGCCTCCTGCAGCTGCCACCAGGAGATCGGCGGACAGGAATGTCCCCCCTCCCGCTTGAAATCGGCAGGAGCCGGCAACCGCGAAACCTCCAGCGAGTGGGTGGCAGGGGCACCCCGGAGGAGTGCCCGTGCAGAGCATGGAGCAGGTCCGCAGGAGATGTCCACCGACCAGGTCAAACGCATCTTCGACGTCATCCGCTACGACGCCCAGGTGCCCTCCACAAGCTTCACCGGCGGGGAGCCCATGCTGCGAAGCGACGTCGTCGAGTTGGTGGGCTACGC
>CAZIBA010000435.1:0-2186 GCA_964536795.1 uncultured Planctomycetota bacterium
AGGCGGAGAACCTGGAGTTGGTGACCGGCTTCTCCCGCACGCGGGAGTCCCGGGTGGAGTTCGCTGCCCGGTACATGTGTCGGTAGACGTTCGAGTCCTACGTGGAGCTCCTGGCCGACGACGAGATAGAGGGCGTGCTTCTCATCACCCCCAACCCGGTCCACCGCGAGCAGATCGTCCAGGCCGCCGAGGCCGGCAAGCACGTCTTCGTGGACAAGCCCATCACCAACACCGTGGCCGACGCCCGCGCCTCCATCGCCGCCTGCAGGGACGCCGGCGTACTACTTCAGGTGGGTCACAACAGCCGTAAGTCCGCGGCGGTCCGGCACATGAAAGGGGTCGTGGAGGCCGGCGAGCTGGGCAGGGTGACCATGGCCGAGAGTCAGAGCTCCGGGGCCACCGGTCTCAAGCTCACGCCCAAGCAGTGGCGCTACTACCGGGACCAGGCCCCGGCCTGTCCCTACATGCAGCTCGGCATCCACTGGGTGGACGCCATCCACTCCATATTGGGGCCTACCAGGCGGGTCTGGGGTCGGCTGGTCCACCTGGCTTCACCGGCCGAGATCGACGACACCATCATGACCATCCTGGAGCTGGAGTCGGGGGCCCTGTGCTACGTCGGCTCCAACTACGTCGTCCCCCACAGCCGCTATCTCTATCTCTACGGCACCGAAGGCTCGCTCTTCTACGACGGCTACCTGGGCTATCACCGCTGCGGCCTGGACGGGGAGCGCAAGTCCGTGGACGTGCCCCGCAACGATAGCCTGCTGGAGGAGGTCACCGAGTTCGGTCAGTGCGTCCGAAGCGGGGGCCAACCCGAGGTGACGGGGGAGGTGGCCCTGCTGGCCCTGGCCGTGGTCGAAGCAGCCATCATCTCCGACGCCGAAGGCCGACCCGTGGAGATAACCGAGCTCCTGGCCGACGCCTGAACCCTTTGCAGCTACAGGGCTTGCGGGGACAGGACGCGGATGCGGACGAGTGCGTCCCTGCGGGACTTCCGCTTGCGGTGAGTGTCCGGGACTCGGCAAGGCCTGCGATTTTTCCGCCCCTGGCGGCCTTGACAAGGGCGCCCTCACCGATATACTTATGTGGGCACTTCGCCCCTGGCGTGCTGTGAGGTTTGGGGGAAGTCACTAAGAAGGGGAGTTGGCATGCAGACCAGCGCACCGGTCCGGGTGCGATCGGGGCCCGCGGCCGGTTTCACCTTGGTCGAGATCCTGCTGGCGCTTCTCATCCTGTCCGTCGGGTTGATGGGTGTTCTGGCCCTCTTCCCTCTGGGAATCGACGCCACCCGCATCTCGGTGGAATCGACCCGGGCGGCCACCATCGCCCGCATGGCCAAAGCTGCTCTGACCACGGCCACGCCAGGTCCGGGGGCGAGCGATGACAAGACCCCCTTCCAGCGCATCCTGGAGACCGCCTGGAATGCCCCCAACCCGGCCAACCGCATCTGGCACGGTCCCTACTACTACGGGGTGTTCTATCCGGACCTCAACACCGTTGCCCAGCGGCCCCACGTGTGGCCGGCCAGTGTAGCCCCGGGAGCGGACCCCAGGGACCCGGGCGACAACACCATGATGGTCGAAAGCGACTACAGTTGGTCGATGGTGGTCCTCTATCCCTACGGGCTGGGTCCGACCACTACCCACTTCGGTTGGGACACGGTCAAGGAAGCCGCCAACATGTACGTGGTCCAGGTCACCGTGTACCGGAGCTACCGGACCGAGGCCGGTTCGGCGGACGTCGAGCGCGACCACATCATCCTGGATGACGTAAGCGGAGCCGACCAGGTGCAGGACGGCGACTACGTCCGTTATCTGGACCTCAATAACTTGGAGAGCACCGACGGCGTCTGGTACCGGGTGGAGGAGATCGGTGTGGTGGGCGGCCGGACCACTATCAAGCTGGACCAGCGGTATTGGGGCTTCCTGGACACCCCTGATCAAGACACCAACGTGGCCGTGCAGTTCAGCGACAAAGTGATCGGGACCTATACCTTTCTCATGAGCGCCTACTGAGGTGGGCCGCAGGCCCCGGCGAGGGAGAGTGCGGATGTTTCCTGACGAATGCAGGGTTCCGGGGACAGTCGAGCGTAGGGCGCGGCCTGCACTGCCGCTGTGTGGGCGGGCCCAGGCCGGTTTCACCCTGGTGGAGCTCCTGGCTGCGGTGGCCCTGCTCATCATCCT
>CAZIBA010000435.1:2196-3155 GCA_964536795.1 uncultured Planctomycetota bacterium
TCAGGCCGTCAGCGTGGGTCGGTCCCGCATGGCGAGCTACCGCACCGTCCGGGCCGTCTTTCGACTGATGGAAGAGGACATCACCTCGGCCTTCCTCATCACCGACGGCTCGGTTGTCCCTCCGGTCACCTACGGCTTCGAAGGTGAGGACGGCACCGACCCGGCCGCCTTCCTGACCGGAGGGCCGGACTCGGACCGTCTGACCCTGGTCTGCCCCCGGCGGGGCTACGACGCCACGGACTCCAAGCCCGGCTTCGTCGAGATCTGTTACCTGCGCTTGAACGGTCTGCCCAGCCTGGCCGGCCGGGCCAACCTCCTGCTCCGGGTGATGGACCAGGAGGAGGCCGGAAGACCAGGTACCGGTGAGATTACGGGCTCGAGTTGGGCGGTCGGGGACCCGCTGCCACTTGGTTTCCCGCTGCGGGACCAGGGCGACGGAGACTACACCACCTACCTGACCGACCATTCGAGCGACTTCGAGAACTACCTGCTCGGGTTGAACGTAAGCGGTTTGCAGTTTGAGTACATGGAGGCCGGAACGAGTGGCTGGTCGTCAGACGGCGACTGGGACTGCGGAGCCCACGGCCTCCCGGCTGCGGTGAGGGTGACCTTGCGTCTGGGGCCGACCGACAGCACTGCGCTCAGCGCCCACGAAACCTTCACTCACACGATCTTCCTACCCGCGGCGCCGTGAGGTCGGTGCTGGGCGGGGGGTTTGAAGGTGCAGGGACGGACCTTCGGGTTCGTCCAGGGCCGTTCCGCCTGCTCTGGTGCAGGTGGACAGGTCTGAAGACCTGTCCCGAGAGAGCATTCGGCGTGAGGTGTTCCGAGCCAAGGAGTGTTGGCTGATGAGACGAGCCAAGGAACGGGGCAGCGCCTTGCTGGTCGCGCTGGGGGTCCTGGTGCTGTTGAGCATGATGGGTGTGACCTTCGTCATCCTGGCGCGGATGGAAATGCAG
>CAZIBA010000436.1:0-3153 GCA_964536795.1 uncultured Planctomycetota bacterium
CAAGACCACGGCCTGGCTTCGCCGGTAGAGGCCGATGCCCCCCACCCGGAGCACCACCGTCTTGACCAGCCAGGCCAGGAAGACCGTGTAGGCCGTCACCCGCACCGGGTAGGCGAAGGCCACCGTGAAACCGATGGGATGCAGCGGCCACCAGGGGAGGCGGTAGGTGAGCAGCGTCAAGGCGGCCGTCACCAGGGCGCCCGCGCCGAAGTACCCCACCTGGGTGGGCAGCGTGGTGCGCGGGTTCTTGGCGAAGTTGACGACGGTGTTGAAGGGGAACTTGTTGGAGGTATCGAAGGCGTAGGAGCCGAAGTTGTGGGCCCCTTTGTGGTAGCCCAGGTACAGGGTGACGACGGTGAAGGCCACCATGGCCAGCAGGCCGGAGACCAGGATGGCCTTGCCGATGGTGCGCTGTCCTCCCGGGAGCGAGTGGGCCAGGCGGACGGCGTTGGCCGCGGGCGGCAGAGCGAAGCCCTTGTTGCCACAGAAGGCGGCGCTCATCAGGGGCAGGGCCACGGGTGAGTGGCCGGTGTGCCAGGCGCTGTCGCCGGTGAAGGCGCTCTTGGTTTCACCGGCGACGATGATGGGCCCGCGCAGCACCACCAGTCCGCTCATGGCGATGATCTTGGCCATCCCCAGGTAGAGCACCAGGCTGCCGCCCAGGAAGAGGACGGCCGAGGGGACGCTCGCGCCCATCCGGGCCAGCCAACCCACCAGGTAGACGAAGCACACCAGGATGCTCACGCAGGCGAAGCGGTAGGAGACCAGCTCGCGGGAGTCGTCGGCGGGGTGGTCGGAGCGCCAGGCCTTGCCGACCACGTCGGCCAGGTGGGAGCGGGCCATGTAGAGCCCCCAGACCACGAAGAGGGTCAATCCCCCGTAGCTCTGCCAGTTGACGCCGGCGTCGAAGGTGCCCGGACCGAAGCCGACCCGGTTGGAGATGCCGATCTGGATGACCGCTAACAGGTGGAAGAACCAGATGGACAGCAGGATGTTCAGGTTGGTGAAGTAGGCGAAGACGAAGATGTAGAAGTTGGCCTTGGCGGAGACCGTGGGGAACTCCCGGGCGATGGTGATGTTCAACTGCGGATACCCGGTGGCGAAGCTGATGTGGGGGAAGGTGGGGTAGAAGTAGCCCACCGTGTTCCAGAGGATGATGAAGAGCGGGACGCTGGCACCCAGCCAGAAAAGGCGATCGCGGAGAAACCCTCTCGGCGTGACCCCCGGCTGCGGCTGGGTGAGCGCCAAGGGCACCGCGGCCAGGGGAAAGGACAGGCGCTCCCTCTCCACCCACTGTCGCCGGAGTACCGTGGCGATGCTCAGGCAGGCCACGTAGATGGCGAAGACGAAGGTGATCCACCAGAAGAGGGGCACCACCCACTCCTGCCAGGCCGGCCGAACCCCGGGGAGGAGCCCCTGGTAGAACAGGGTGATGGTCTGGAACTTGTCGCTGGGGATGGCCCAGCTTTTCAGGTAGGGCAAAATGTAGTCCGGCCACTGGTTCTCCGGGCTGGCGAAATAGCGGGGAGCGCTGATGGTGGCGATGAGCCGACCCATCATGGTGGGGACCGACGACCCCACGAAGCCCACAGCCAGGGCCACGATGAGCTCCTGGCGGCTGAGGGCCAGCCGGGGCCCGAGCAGACGGAGGAGTGGGTTGAGCACCACCGCCAGCAGCAGGTACCCCAGCATCAGGGCCATGGGGAAGTGGGCGGCCGTCATCGGAGAGGAGTGAATGGAGTACCCCGACACGGGAGCCAGCACGGCAATGGCCACGCTCAGGAGGACCCCCACCGCCGCGGCCCTGACCCAGGCGGGTCGCTTCGTCGTCGTGGCCTCGGTTGAGAGCTCCTCCATCTCCCCCTCCGGTCCACGGACTGCGGGAACGCTGCAGCGAACGCCTCGCACCCTTACGTCCCACAGCGGAGACTCTACCCAAACGGGCCTACGGGGGCAAGCCCGTGGCGTCCACCGTCGGACGCCCGCTGCCGATGAGATCGGAGAAAGCGCAAAAAGACTTGACATCCCCGTGGTTCTGGGGTACTCGTTGGCTTGACGGTTTTGTCCTGGTCCTTGGGTGAAGCGGGCGCCTACAGGCTTGGCGTGATTCTGCCGCCTCTGGGGGGCGGCGAAGCACTTGTGCTGGTGCCCGTCGAGGAGGCCACCTGCTATGAGTTCGGAATCACCGCCTTCCCATGCAGCCGACGGCGCTGGCACCGTCGACATGGGCAAGGGGCACCCGTCCGAGCCGGAATCCCAGCATTCCCAAGAGAACGTTCCCGAGCGCCGGCATTTCCGTCGCTATCGAATGTCCATGCCCGTCTGGCTGTCCTACGGCCACAACTTCCGGGAAGTGGAAAGCGGCCTGGTCCGCAACATCAGCAAGAGCGGCCTCTTCATGGTTACTGAGGGTGGCAAGGACCTCAGAGAGGGCGACCTGGTCAAGGTCAACGCCACCTTCACCGTGCGGGGGGAGGCCCAGGTGGTTCGTGTGCACGCTCAAGAGGAGGGCCCTCGTGGCATCGCCCTCCGCTTCAGCAACAAGCTGGAACTTGACATCTGAGCTCCCCGTGCTCCCCCTTGCCACCTGCATTCCTGACACCCGTCCCGTGCCTTGCCCGCAGGGCTCCGTGGGTGGCTCCCGAAGCTTGCCTTGGCAACACGGATGGAAGGGCAGGTGGTAACCCTCTGGGGGCGGTGTGGACGGATGGCGGATATACCTTCCAGGAGGACCAAGGGCACCTGAGGCAGGCGGGGCTGCGCTGGCGAGCCGACGGTGCTAACGCTGTCCTCCAGGTCTACTTGGCCAACCTCAACGGGAACTTCGACGTCCTCCGGGCAGAAAGCAGGGCCGCTTGACTTCACCCACAGACCTGACCCCCACCCGGAGCGCCTGCCCCTGTTGACCCCGCTGCGGGCTGCCCTTATCATCAGACCGTACTGGCCCTGCTGGGAGACAACCGTGGTCGTCACTGCCGACAGTCTGCTCACGCCCCCGCCCAGGCGGGTGAGCTGCCCCATCATCGACGCCCACACCCACGTCGGAGCTCCGGAGCAGACTGGGCACCTGGTGCAGGCAGCCCGCCTCTACGGCATCGACCAGCTTCTGGGTATCACCTCAGTCCAGGCCGCCCAGGAGCTCGCAGACCGGTT
>CAZIBA010000437.1:0-3142 GCA_964536795.1 uncultured Planctomycetota bacterium
AGCGGCTACCCCGAAGTGACCGGTGACATCGAGCTCGACCCCGTCACCGAGCTGGTCAACGTCGTCGACGTGTACGAAGCGGTGACCGCCAAGCGTCCCTACAAGAAGCCCTTCCCCCCTGAGCGGGTTGCGGAGGTGTTGCTGGACGGCGCCGGCAAGGGCTTCCACCCCCTGTGCGTGGAGGCCTTCCTGAGCTGCTACGGAGCATACCCCCCGGGGACCCGGGTCGTGCTGGCTGACGGGAGCGAGGCCAAGGTGGTGCTGACCAACCCCGAGGACCCCTTCCGTCCGCGTGTCCGGGTGACCCACGACCCGGACGGACAGCCCCTGGACTCCCCCCGGGTAGTTGATACGGCCGCGCGCGATTCGGTCGGCAGCTACCTCCACCAGATCACCAGGAGCCTGGTCTGAACCTGCTTCGGCCTGGGCTCGCGGGCACGGGGGGCGGGGGTTTTTCTGTTGAGCGTGGGGTCGCTTCCCTGTATCCTCGGTTGTTCCATGGGCGGGTTGCTTTCGGACGTTCGCTTGATGACGGGGAGCCGGTATGACGGATTCTGAGGTGTTCTTCGCTGGCAACTTGGCCGTGGGCGTGGCCTTGGCCCTCGTCCTCCTGCTTTCTGAGAGGCTGCGGGGGAACCTGGTGGTGCACGTGGTGGGGGTGGTGTGTCTGCTGGCTGGGTTCGCCCTGATGCGCCGAGCCGCTCCTGAGGAGGTGGAAGCCCGGAGCTTCTTCCTCTTCCTGGGGGCCCTGCTGGCCTATGCCCCCTTCATCATCTTCCTCATCTTTTTCTGGGCCGGGCAGATCGTCCGGGCCGCCTCCGGGGCCGGCGAGCCGGTGCAGATGGTCAAGGCCTACTCGGCCGCCAAGAAGGCCGAGGCCGAGGGCAACTACGAACGGGCCGTGATGCTCTACCGTCGGGAGCTGGAGCGCGACCCCGACGACCTCGAGGCCGCCCGCCGACTGGCCGAGGTGCTGCTCAAGACCAACCAGGTCGACGAGGCCATCGGCGAGCTCCGGCTGGCCGCCACCAGGACCGAGGACCCGGAGGAGGAGGTGGACCTCATCCTCTGGGTCAGTGACCTCCTGCTCAACAGGAAGCTGGACTTCGACACGGCCCTCTCCGACCTGGACATCCTGCGCAACAAGCACAAGGGCAGCCCGGCCGGTGAGCGCGCCCAGAGACGCTTCCAGCGCGTCTACATCCTGTCCGAAGCCCGCAAGGAACGCCTGGAGCAGGACGGTCCCTGAGCAGTGACTACAGGAAGGACACGGGGAGCGTGTTAGTCACCGTCACCCTCAACACCACCATCGACCGCACTCTGGAGGTGCCCCACTTCCACGTGGGCAAGACCCTCAAGGCCCGCTGCGTCGGCCGTGCCCTCTCCGGCAAGGGGGTCAACGTCAGCCACTGCCTGAGCGACCTGGGCCTGCCCTCCACGGTGACCGGCTTCGTCGGCCGCCTGGAGGAGGGTCTCTACCAGGCCGGTGTCAAGGGCAGTCGCATCTCCTTGGACTTCGTCACCGTCGAAGGTCAGACCCGGACCAACACCACCATCGTCGACCCCGAGGGGAAGACCGAGACCCACCTCCGGGAGGAGGGTTTCGAGGTCACGGCCGACGAGAAGCTCAGGCTGAGCCAGAAGCTCATCCAGTTGGCCGAGCAGCACAAGAACTTCCTCTTCGCCGGCAGTCTCCCTCCGGGCCTCAGCCCACGGGAACTGGCGGCCCTGCTCCTCAGCCTCAAGGAGTGGGGCCCCCGGGTCATGGTCGACACCAGCGGCGAGGCCCTGCTGCAGGCGGTGACCGCCCAGCCCTTCCTCATCAAGCCCAACGAGGAGGAGCTGACCGAGATAACCGGCAAGCCCGTCTCCAGCATCGAGGAGCTGCTGGCCGCAGCCACCCCTCTGCTGGAGAGCATCGAGTACGTCGTCGTCACCCGCGGTCGGGCCGGGGCCGTGTTGGTCTCCCGGGCGGGTCTCTACAGTGGCATCGCCGCGTTGGAGCCCGGGCAGGTCAGGAGCACGGTGGGCTGTGGCGACGCCCTGCTGGCCGGGTTCCTGTCGGGACTGCTCACGGGCACCGACATGGGTGAGGCCCTGAGACGGGGGGTGGCCGCCGGCGCCGCCAGCGCCACCGCGGCCACAGCTGGGTGTCTTCCCCGGGACGTCTACGAAGAACTCCTCGACCTGGTCCACATCGATAGGTTGGACTGATACGAGTCGAGGATCGCCAATTCCACGTTGCGCCTCGAGCGACCGCTGAGGTGTAAAGGTGTCGCCTGGCGCTCAGGAGCGGAGTGCGATTATGAAAAAGGAAATAGTGCTGACCGACCGGGCCCCCAAGCCCCAAGGACCCTATTCCCAGGGGGTCGTGGCGGGGGACCTCGTCTTCGTCGCCGGACAGATCCCCATGACCCCTGAAGGGGACTACGTCCAGGGTGACATAAAGGTCCAGACCGGGCAGGTGCTGGAGAACGTCAAGGCCATCCTGGAAGCGGCCGGAAGTTCGCTGGAGCAGGTGGTCAAGGTGACCGTGTACCTGGCCGACATGGGTGACTTCGCAGCCATGAACGAGGTCTACACCCGCTATTTCCCCCAGGACCCGCCGGCCCGGGCCGCCGTGCAGAGCGACCTCCGCTTTCGGGGAGAGGTGCTCCCCATCGAGATAGAAGCCGTCGCCCTGTGTGGGTGAAGCGAAAGGCCGGGGCCGGGACCTTGGCTCCGTCGGCAGGATAGCGATGACGAAGACCGACATCGAGACCCCCGCGGTCCTCATCGACGCCCATCGGCTGGAGCGGAACGTCCAGCGGATGGCCGCCTCGGCCCGGGAGATGGGCGTCGTCCTTAGACCCCACTTCAAGACCCACAAGACCGTCGAGATCGTTCGCCTGCAGCTCGGGGCCGGGGCCGCGGGCATCACCTGCGCCAAGACCACCGAGGCCGAGGTGCTGGTCCGGGCCGGGGTGACCGACGTCTTCGTCGCCAATCAGGTGGTCGGACCCCGGAAGGTAGCCCGACTGCTCCAGCTCTCCCGGGAGGCGACGCTCAGCGTGGGGGTGGACGACCTGGCCCAGGCCGGGCCCATCTCCGAGGCCTTCGCTTTGCAGGGCCGTCGCTGCCCGGTGCTCATCGAGGTGGACAC
>CAZIBA010000438.1:0-3139 GCA_964536795.1 uncultured Planctomycetota bacterium
TCGAGCGTGACCGTGGGCCTGTGGCAGGCCTGACAGAGCTCGGCCCAGCGCTCACCGAACTTTCCGCCGCCCACGGCCAGGGCCGTGTCCTCGGGACCCAGCAGGTTGACCACGGCGGCCTCCATACCACCGGTGCCGGCAGAGACGAAGACCAGGGTGTCGTTCTCGGTCTGGTAGACGTAGCTGAGCAGCTCCAGCACTTCAGCAAAAAGCTTCCGGAAGCGGGGTGTGCGGTGATGGTAGATGGGCTGGGCCTGGCGGAGGAGCGCCTCCTCCGGTACGGGTGTAGGACCGGGTGCCAACAGGCGCTGCCTGGGCATCTGCCGTCTCCTCTTGGTCACGGTGCCTCCGGACGCCGACGGGCGCGGGTGTTTCGGTGCCACGAGTATATGCAGCCAAGGGCGGGCAAATCAAGGAGAAAGCGGCGAGGGACAGGGCTGCGTTTGGCGGATCGTGACCCACCTATGGTCAGGCTGCAGGAGCCCGTACCGCCGGGTGGTGTCACTCACTCTGAGGCCAGGCCCCGCTCAGGCGATCTTCTTTCGCCGGCCCTGGTAGGGTAGGGAGCGACGCAGCTCCTCGACGTGCTCGCGGGTGATCTTGTAGTTCTTCTTGGGGCTGCCGGGGAGTTCGAACATGAGGTCGAGCATCAGGTCCTCGGTGATGGAGCGCAGGGCCCGGGCGCCCACCTCCCGCTCCAGCGCCAGTTCGACCACGGCCTCCAAGGCTTCCTGTTCGAACTCCAGCTGGGCCCCCTCGGCGCGGAAGATCTTCTGGTACTGCCTGACCAGGGCGTTTCTGGGCTCAAGCAGGATAGTCACCAGCGCCTTCCGGTCCAGGGGCCCCAGAGCCACGGTCACCGGAAGCCGACCTACCAGTTCGGGGATCATGCCGTACTTGATGAGGTCGTCGTTTCCCACCTGAGCCAGAAGCTCGGCCAGCTCACGGGTTTCGTCGGTGGGGGCCCGCTGGCCGAAACCGATGGCCTGGCGACCCACCCGCTCCCGGATGATGTTCTCCAGGCCCACAAAGGTACCCCCACAGATGAAGAGGATGTTCTTGGTGTTGATCTGGATGTAGTGCTGCTCGGGGTGCTTGCGCCCACCCTGGGGTGGGACGTTGGCCGTGGTGCCTTCCAGCATCTTCAGCAGCGCCTGCTGCACCCCCTCACCGGAGACGTCCCGGGTGATGGATATGTTGAGGGTGGTCCGACCGATCTTGTCGATCTCGTCGATGTAGATGATGCCCCGCTCGGCTGCGCTCACGTCCCAGTCGGCGGCCTGGATGAGACGGAGGAGCAGGTTCTCCACGTCCTCACCCACGTAACCGGCCTGGGTGAGTGTGGTGGCGTCACCGATGGCAAAGGGGACGTTGAGGAAGCGGGCCAGCGTCTGGGCCAGGAGCGTCTTCCCGCACCCCGTCGGTCCCACCAGGAGCACGTTGCTCTTCTCCACCTCCACGTCGTCGTCGCCGTCCTCCTCCATGATGAGGCGCTTGTAGTGGTTGTGCACGGCCACCGAGAGCACCTTCTTCGCCCGCTCCTGACCGACCACGTAGTCGTCCAGGTGGGCCTTGGTCTCGACCGGCTTGGGCACCTCGGTGATGGTGAAGGGCGGTCGGCTCTGACGGAGGTCTTCCTGGATGAGACTGTGACAGAGCTCCACGCACTCCCGGCAGATGAAGATGCCGGGCGGTCCGGCCACCAGCGGACCGACCTCCGCGTAGGTCTTTCGGCAGAAGGAGCAGGCCTCCTTGCTGCTTGCTTTCTTCGGGCTCATTCGTGCGTCCTGTTCTGTCCGTCAGTCCCCCACGCTCTCCTGCCCGGACAATTCTACCTCCCCCCTCCCCCACGTCAAGCTCCAAACCGCCGGCACTCGGCCGCTCTTGAGGAAATGAAGGACTCCCCGATTCCGTCCCTTGACAGACCCCGGATGTGTGCTATCTTTCTATGTAGGAGCTGACCACGCCCCGCACGTCACCTGATAGGGGAGGCCCTGATGACCCGCGCGTTCACGCCCCGGTGCGTAGCTCTTGTCACGTCCCTTCTCTTTGTCCTCGCCAGCACAGCCGAAGCCATCGAGTTCTCGCCGGGACCGCCCATCGTTCCCCCCGTCATCAGCGGGGAACAGGTGCGAGTGTGCGTACCCAAGGCACAGCTGGGATTCGGCAGTGGCCGGGGGCTGGACATTGACCTGGTGAAGTATTACGAGTTCGGCGAGTGGATACCGTACCCGGACGATATGGCCGATGCTGCCGACTGGCCCGAGTGGACGTGCAGCGGGGGTTCGTGGACGAACGATGACAACAGGGGCGTCCAGGTTGGGTGGGTGGCACCGGAAGAGCCCGGGATATACTACATCAAAGCTCGCGACGATGACCTGCCGATGGACATCGAAGGCAACCCCGGGAGCAACGACGACCCCGTGTCCGACTGGTCTGACGCGGTCGCCGTCTACGTGGTGGACGTGAGCAGCGTGACCTGGCACCCCTACCAGGAGCAGGGGGGACCTTCCAGCGACGTGAGTGGCGGCAAGATCTTTCCCGGCTGGACGACCGACGACGTGGGGAACTATTTCGACAACGACCCCGAAACCGAACCGTGGGGGTACCGGAATCGCGCCATCGTGAGGGCTCACCTCACGCCCACCCTCCCGGCCGGCAAGACCGTCGACGTCACCTTCAAGGTCTTCGACGTGGACGACCCCTCGGCAGACGAGTCGCCCGTAGACGACGACAGCGGGGACGTCAAACACGACGACAACCGTCCGAGTGCTGGAGGGGCTGGGTTGCGGGAAAGCCTGGGTGAGCCTGCCGATACAGGCACGTCCAGCAAGATCGTCACGTCATCAGCTGGGGCGGATCACGTGGACGCATACCTTGTGCTCACAAAGAAGCAGCCTGGCAACAACTGGCGGGTGGTGGCGGGCACCAGCCACACCCCCTCTCCGCCCAACTGGGTGCTGGGGGTCTATATCGAGACGGGGGAGAACGCCGACGGGGACACCTTCAGGGACGCCGACGACTACCTGGTGACCAACTTGAAGTCCGACATCCTCACCTGCTGGCGCAGGCTGCTCGTCGTGCGCGTCTCGATGGGAGCGCCGCCTGGTGGCGCGGGTCTCATATTCGGCGTCGTGGA
>CAZIBA010000439.1:0-3124 GCA_964536795.1 uncultured Planctomycetota bacterium
ATCGAGCTGCACAAGAAGCTGCCTTTGGACATTGTTACTTTCTCAATGGCCACCTGGCACATCCCGCCTCACAGCGACGACCCGCCACCGCGAAACATCAACGATAACACGTGGGAAGACAAATACGGACGGGTTTATAAGTATTCCGAAACCACCGCCGACATCACCTGTGTTAAAGACCCCGTCGCTGAGTCCCGCGAGTACTCGGTCGCTGACTTCGAAGGCGACATAACTTTCCCGAAGCTCGACCAACGCTCCTGGGCCATTCTCGATGGCGTCATCCAGCAGTTCAAGGACGAGAAGTTCATTTGTGGCGCCTCGGGTGGAGAGATTGGGATGGTGCTTCCTGGCGGGATGGAGCGTGGGCTGATGATGCTTCTGACCGACCCCGAGGTGGTTCACGCTGCGGTTCGGCGTACGCTTGCAGCCGAGAACCTGGCCGACGACGTGCTGATTCATCCCGACCAGGACGGTGTGCTATGGGGGGCCGACTTTGGTTTCAAGACCGGACCGTTTGTCAGCCCCAACCACTTCAAGGAGTTCTTCCTGCAGGCGAACGGGGAGCGCGTGCAGGCACTCCATGACCGCGGCCAGTGGGTGCTCAAGCACTGCTGTGGCAACCTCTGGCCCCTCATGGACTTCTTTGTGGAGATGGGTTACGACTGCTACCAGTCCATTCAGCACAGCGCCACCATGGATATCTGTGAAGTTAAGAAGCGCTATGGCGACAGGATGACGCTCTGGGGAGGTGTGGCGCTTGAGAACCTGCAAAGCGGAACCCCCCAGGACGTGCGCGCCGACGTACGCCGAGCCATGGAATGCGCCAAACCGGGTGGCCGGTTTATATTGGGTTCGAGCCACAGCATCGCCGTGGGGACCAGATACGATAACTACATGGCCATGCTGGACGAGTACGACAAACTCGCAGGCTATTAGGTGAACCAGCTCCGGCTGCAGATCACCACAACATCACACCAGCTTATAAGTCCGCCCCGCAGCCAAGACGTCGGTGTCGGCCTCGACCTCGCAGCGAAAGCGCTCGAGGGCGTGGTCGCAGGTGTCGTGCGCTGAAAGCAAGAGCTGCGAGGGGTGCGCCTCGTTGATTGTCCGGATTGCGCGGGACAGGTCCTCGTCGTCTATTGGATCGCACCAGCTCTTACCCGTTCCCAGGAGACATTGGAGTTGGATGCCGAGCCTGCGAGCGCGGGACGAGGTGACCGGGAAATGCAGGCCGCCGGCAATGGTGTGAATCGGCTCGGAGGAGAGCTTCGTTACCAGGGCAAGGATTCCCTCAATCGTAGGATGTCCGCAACCTGTAATGACGGCCAGACCTTTGCCGCTCAGCCGGGCGACGATGGCCTGCTCGTAAGTGTAGCCCAGGAAGAAGAGCATCCGGGCCAGCGGACCGGTGGTGGCCAGACCGCCCGGAAGGAGCCTGGGCCTCTCCACCCGCTCCACGGCGAAGGAGGGGGAGGCACAGTCATCGGGGGTGAAGCAGGGAAGCGTCTTCGAGAGCGCGAGTTCGGATGGAATGAGCACCTCGTTTCGACGTGTGGCCTCCAGACCACCCATGTGGTCCACGTGCAGGTGGGTGATGAGGAGGGCGTCCAGGTCGTCCATCGAAAGCCCGAGCCGTCGCCAGTTGTGTGCGAAAGCCGTTCCCCCCGGGCCGAAGCCCACGTCCATCAGCAGCTTGCCCCGGTCGCTGACGAGGAGATAGGAGACGCCGGGCTCACCTTCGAAACCGTCCGCGGCGCGCTCCTCCACCACCACAGTGAGCTCCAGGGATTTTAGGGCCGGCAGTTCGAGGGGCTGAGCCTGGTCGATGCGCCGGGCGTTCTCCTCCTCAGCGCGGATGCGGCCAGCCTTGAACCGCCGCGACCTGACGAACAGATAGGGCGCCAGTACCGGCGACGCTACCATCAACGCCGGCCACCAGGCCGGATGCACCCGAAAGCTCACGGCCCTTCCCTTTGCCAGGTGACGGTCAGTGGATCAGCTCACAGCCCCGGCTCCCCGGGCGGCTCGACCGGTGGCCGCTGGTCCAGGAACATCCGGTGCCAGAGCTCGAAGCATAAGAGGGCCCACAGACGGTAGCCGTGGTCGAAGACCCCGTGCACGTGCTCGTCGATGAGTCGTTCGACTTCGCGCCGACGGAAGTAGGGGCGGCGCGAGGCCGGCGCTCCCAGCAGCACGTCACCCATGTAGTCGCGCAGCTCACCGCGAAACCAGTGGGCGATGGGCACGCCGAAACCCATCTTGCCCCGGCCCAGGATCTCCTCCGGAAGCAGGTCGCCGAACGTCCGCTTGAGCAGGTACTTGGAGGTCCAGCCCCGCAGCTTCATCCCGATGGGCATCCGCGCGGCCAGCTCCACCACCTTGTGGTCCAGGAAGGGACTGCGACACTCCAGCGAATGAGCCATACTGGCAATGTCCACCTTCACCAGCAGGTCGTCGGGCAGGTAGGTCATCAGGTCCACGTAGGTGGTGGCCGTCAGGAGGTCGCGGCCGGCGACCTCGCGGTATCGACGGACAAAGAGGTCCGTCGTATCCAGTTCGCTCACCTGGCGTCCAAACTCTTCTGCGTAAAGGCTGCGCTTCTGCTCCTCGGTGAAGTAGGCGATCCAGGTGAGGTATCGGCGCTCGGGTGGCAGGGCCAGGGCGCCGAGGAGCTTCTTGAGGCGGCGGCGGTGTGACTTCTGCTCCACGCTGGCCGGGAGGCGCTGCCAGAGAGGCATCGTCAACGCCCTCTGCAGGGGGGCGGGCAGCCGGTCGAAGTAGCTGGCCAGCTTGACGGCCTTGTAGCGGGGGTAGCCGGCGAAGCACTCGTCACCGGCATCGCCCGTGAGGGCGACGGTGACGAAGCGGCGGGTGAGGCCGGAGACGTAGTAGGTGGGGATGGCCGAGGAGTCGGCGAAGGGCTCCCCGTAGAACCACACGAGTCGGGGGAGCACCTCCAGGCAGCGGGGGCGGACGGTGAACTCGCGGTGCCGGGTGTGGTAACGGTCGGCGATGAGACGGGCGTAGCGCACCTCGTCGAACTTCTTCTCCTCGAAGCCGATGGCGAAGGTGAGCACGGGTTCTTCGGCCAGGCTGCTCATCAGGGAGACGGTGATGGAGGAAT
>CAZIBA010000440.1:0-3123 GCA_964536795.1 uncultured Planctomycetota bacterium
ACATCGCGCTGCGCAACGTCGCAGTCCGCAGCGAGCAGGTGCTGGGGCCGTCGGTTCGGCTGGTGGATGAGACCGAGGAGCTGGTCCGTGAGGTGAGCCACCTGCTCTCGATGGCCCACCTGGCCCGGCCCTCAGGCGGGTCGGGGGCCCGTCACTTCTTCGTTAGTGGAGACGTGGAGCGGTTCCGTCGACTGGGTCGGCGGTTCTTCGGAGGGCCGTTGGGTCGGGTGGACGTGGCTTCGCCCCAACGGTTCTTCGAGCAGCTCTCTTCGTCCCGAGGGTCGTGAGGATCAGGTCGTCGGTGGCCCGTCGCACGCCCACCGAGGTGGCACAGGCGGTTTGCTGGGTGCCACGGACTGCCCGTGGGGTCCGTGTCGCCCTTGTGCACGGCCGGGCGAGACCGGCCGTGGCACACTTTCCTGGCTGAAGGCATATGCACGGGTGGGCAAGCCTGTCCGCCATAGCCCGGAAGGGCGAAGGCGGAACCGGCCGTGGCACACTCGCCTGGCTGAAGGCGTCTGCACGGCCGGGGTCCCTCGACGGTGTGGTGAAGCTGACCGCAGGTGAGCTGGGGACACGCCCCTCGGCGGGCTCGGGACAAGCAAGGAGATCGGAGGCGAGTATAGTGAGGTTGTCTGTCACCCACGTGCTGCTGCTTCTGCTGGTGCTGGTCGGGGGAGGGTGCAAGTCGGCCGGTCGGCAGATGCCCAGCCTTTTCTTCTGGCAGGGCAAGAGCAAACTCGAAGAGTTGAGCCTGCAGACCCTCAGCGCCAACCCCGACCACCGGCGCGAGGCCGCCCTGGCCCTGGGACGCCGACGGTGGCCGGAGGAGGAGCGGAAAGAGGTGCGCGAGCTGTTGGCTGCCCTGCTCCGCTCGGACGCGGCGCCTCTCGTGCGTTCGGCGGCAGCGGCCAGCCTGGGACGGCTAAGTGGACCGGAGTCGGTGGAGGCCCTGACCCCCGGCCTCGCCGACGCCTCGTCGATGGTCCGGGCCGACGTCTGTCGGGCCCTGGGTCAGACGAGGGCGGCAGAAGCCATCGCTCCACTCGTCAGTCGGCTGACGGATGACGGGGACGTGGACGCCCGCTGTGCCGCGGCCCGCGCCCTGGGAGAGTTTGAGCAGCCCGAGGCCCGTCAGGGCCTCCTGGCGGCCCTGGAGGACGCACGGGTGGCCGTGCGGACGGCGGCCCACGCTGCCCTTCGTCAGAGCACCGGCGCCAAGAAGGTTCCGCCCGAGCGGGCGGCCTGGGAGGCCTGGCTGGCCGGCGAGCGGAAGGAGCCGGGGAAGCGCAAGCGCTTCCTCTTCTGGTGAGCGTGCCGGCCTTGGCACCGTCGGCATTCGCCGAGGGTGAGGACGGGGGAGCCAGGCCGTTTTTTGGCTGCCCGGAGGCTTGACACGGCCCGTCGCCGGGCTATAATACCGTCTGCAGGCAGGGCGAGTTGCGTTGGTCTCTTCCCGGTGTGACATCTTCACCGTGACCATGAGAAGCGGTGGCCGGAGCAGCCACCGTCGTCGGAACGAAGGGCGTGTCAGGCAGTGATTACGGTCGAGCACCTGAGCAAGCGTTTCGCTGACGTGGTGGCGGTGGACGACATCAGCTTCCACGTGGAGAAGGGGGAGGTGGTGGGTTTCCTCGGTCCCAACGGGGCCGGCAAGACCACCACCATGCGGGTCATCACGGGGTTCCTGCCGGCGACCTCGGGACGGGTGGAGGTGGCCGGTTTCGACGTGGCCAGTCAGTCGCTGGAGGCCCGTCGGCACATGGGCTACCTGCCCGAGAACGTCCCCCTCTACCCGGAGATGCGGGTGCGGGAGTACCTGAACTTCCGGGGAAAGCTGAAGGGGATGGACCGACGCCGACGCCGAGCCCGCATGGGTGAGGCGGCCGAGCTCTGTGGCATCAGCACCGTGGCCCGCACCACCATCGGTCATCTCTCCAAGGGCTTCCGTCAGCGGGTGGGCCTGGCCGACGCCCTCTTGAGCGACCCGGAGATACTCATCTTGGACGAGCCCACCATCGGCCTGGACCCCAACCAGATACGTCAGGTCCGCGACCTCATACGCGACCTGGCCCAGGGACACACGGTCATCCTCTCCACCCACATCCTGCCCGAGGTGGAGATGACCTGCTCCCGGATCATCATCATCGACCGGGGACGCATCGCTGCGGCCGACTCCACCGAGGTCCTGATGGGCGGCCGGGGACAAGCCTCCACGGTGGTGGTCCTGGTCCGGGGACCGGGGGAACCCATCAAGCAGACGTTGGAGGCGATGACCGGGGTCAAACGGGTGAGGTGGCAGGGGGCCGACGAGGTGCAGGAGTTCCGCATCGAGGCCGAGCCCGGTCGGGACCTCCGGCAGGAGGTCTTCGAGCGGGTGGCCCGGGGGGGGTGGAAGTTGCTGGAACTCCGTCAGGAGCGGCGGACCCTGGAAGACATCTTTGTAGAGATCACGGCGGGCGAATAGCGAGGAGGAGCTGCGGATGCGACGCACCCTGGCCATAGCCCAGCGGGAGCTGACGGCCATCTTCCTCTCGCCCATCGCCTACATCGTCGTCGCCGTCTTTGCGGTCCTCAATGGTTTCGTCTTCTGGGCCATCCTGGAGTACTACAGTCAGCCTGGCGCCGAGGGTTCGCCGTTCTCCCTGGTACTGCTCAACGTCTACGCCTGGATCTTCCTGCTGCTGACGGTGCCGGCCATCACCATGAGGCTCTTCGCCGAGGAGCGGCGGAGCGGCACCATCGAGACCCTGTTCACCGCCCCGGTCACCCCGGCCCAGGCCGTGGTGGGGAAGTTCGTGGCCGGCTACGTGTTCTACCTCTGTCTCTGGCTGCCCACGCTGATCTACGTGGTCATTCTGTTGAAGTTCAGTTCCCCGGACTGGCGGCCGATGGTCACGGGCTACCTGGGGATGGTGCTGCTGGGGGCGATGTTCGTGGCCGTGGGTGAGTTCACCTCGGCCCTGAGTCGGAGTCAGATCGTCGCCTACATGACGGGTGCGGCGCTGCTGCTCTGCCTGTTCATGGCGGGGCTGTTGCTCCCTCTGATCGTGAAGGGTTCGGAAGGGTCCCAGGTGCTCGGCTACTTCGCCAAGGGCACGCGCCAGGACGTGAGGGATGCCA
>CAZIBA010000441.1:0-1871 GCA_964536795.1 uncultured Planctomycetota bacterium
AGAAGCATCCCCAGGCGGTGGCCTTCACCTACGAACGTCGGCGCTGGGAGATCCTCGACGCGGACGTCGCAGGTGACTTCGAGTATCTCCAGACCGTCGCCGACGGCGACCTCTCGGTGACCAGCCGAACGCTGGACGACGAGCACTGGGTCGTCGCCTACGTGATGGACGACGGCCCGGTCCGCTACTATCTCTACGACCGCGAGGCCAGGGAGGCACGCTTCCTCTTCACCAACCGGAAGGACCTGGAGGGGCAACCCCTGGCCAAGATGCATCCGGTGGTCATCAAGTCCCGCGATAAACTCGACCTCATCTGCTACTACACGCTGCCGGTCTGGTCAGACCCCGATGGAACGGGTAAGCCGGGCGCTCCGCTGCCAATGGTTCTCCACCCGCACGGCGGTCCCTGGGGTCGGGACGGTTGGGGTTTGGACCCGACCCACCAGTGGCTGGCCAACCGGGGGTACGCGGTCTTGAGCGTCAACTTCCGTGGGTCCACCGGTTTTGGCAAGGCCTTCATCAACGCGGGCAACAAGGAGTGGGCCGGCAAGATGCACGACGACCTCATCGACGCCGTCGAGTGGGCCGTGGCCGAAGGCATCGCCGATGGGGACGGTGTGGCCATTATGGGTGGCAGTTACGGGGGCTACGCCACCCTGGTGGGTCTGACCTTCACGCCCGAGCGGTTCGCCTGTGGGGTGGACATCGTGGGGCCGTCCAACCTGGTGACGCTGCTGGAGACCGTGCCGCCCTACTGGAAGCCGATGATCGAGACCTTCGCCAGCCGGGTGGGTGACCACCGGACGGAGGAGGGTCGGGCGCTGCTCCGGGAGCGCTCGCCTCTGACCCACGCTGACCGGATCGAGCGGCCGCTCCTCATCGCTCAGGGAGCTAACGACCCGCGCGTGAAGCAGGCCGAGTCCGACCAGATCGTTTCGGCAATGGAGGCCAAGGACATCCCCGTCACCTACGTGCTCTACCCCGACGAGGGGCACGGCTTCGCGCGACCGGAGAACCGGAAGTCGATGTACGCGGTGGCCGAGGCCTTCCTCGCCGAGGTGCTGGGCGGCCGATGTGAGCCCGTGGGAAGCGACTTCGAGGGGGCCTCCATCACCGTTCCGACCGGGGCCGAACACGTGGCCGGACTTCGGGAGCTCTTGCGGTAGAAGAGGAGGACGGACCGGGCAGCCAAGGTGTTCTGGCTCTCGTCGTCCTGAGAGAGGGGAGGGCGTCAGGAAGCGATGGAGGTCGAGCTGGAGGAGGGGGCGTCGGCGGCCGGTCTTCTGTGCGCTTGGGGGAGGATGCGGGCGCTGAGTCGGCAGACGGTCAGGTAGAGCGTGGGCACGACCACCAGCGTGAGCAGGGTGGCGAAGGCGAGCCCGAAGATGACGGCTACAGCCATCCCCCGCCACCACTCACTGGACTGACTCTTGAGCACCCACTGGAACTTGTGGAAGTCGAAGGCCACGCCCGTGGCCATGGGGGTGAGGCTGAGGATGGTGGTGGTGGCCGTCAGCAGCACCGGGCGGAGACGGGTCTGACCGGCCTCCACGACGGCCTCCAGCAGTTGCAGTCCCCGTCGCTGGAGCTGGCGGGTGTAGTCGAGCAGGACAATGGCGTTGTTGACCACCACGCCGGCCAGGCTGATGCAACCGATGCCGGTCATCACGATGCCGAAGGGCATGTCACAGATGAGCAGCCCGGCCAGTACCCCCACCAGCGAGAGGGCCACCGTGGTCATGACGATAAAGGGCACGGCCAGTGAGTTGAACTGGGTGACCAGGATCATCAGAATGAGCAGCAGGGCGATGACGAAGGCCTTGGAGAGGAAGGTCTGAGCCTTGTCCTGTTCCTCCTTCTCACCGGCGTAG
>CAZIBA010000441.1:1881-2785 GCA_964536795.1 uncultured Planctomycetota bacterium
CCGGGCACTCTGGAGGTTCTCGAACTGCCCGCCGTAGCGAATCTCGTAGCCCGGTGGGAGTCTCCGGTCGGCCAGTCGACCCTGGGCGTCCTCCAGCACGTCCGTGCTCAGACGGCCTTCGGCGTCGGCGGTCAGGGTGACCACCCGTTTCTGGTCGACCCGATTGATGGTGCCGAAGCCGCCCCGGTAGTCGAAGCTGCCCAGGGAACTCAAGGGCACGGACTGCCCGGCCATATTGGGCAGGCGCAGCGCGAACAGGTCCTCGATGTCGGTCCGCTTCGAAAGGGGGAGACGGACGGTGATGTCGTACTCGTCGTTGAACTGGCGGTAGGTCCCGACCTCACGGCCGAAGATGGCCATCTTGAGGAAGTTCCCCACGATGGCGGTGTTCACCCCCAGGAGCATGGCCCGTCGGCGGTCGACAGTGAAGACCAGCTCGGGCCGAGCAGCTTCCAGGTCGCTCTGCAGGTTGACCAGGCCGGAGACGCCGGCGATCATCCCCCTGGCCCTCTCGCTCAGGACCTCCAGAACCGGGAACTCCTCGCCGATGATGCGCACGGTGACGGGGGCGCCGGTGGGCGGCCCTCGCTCTTCCTTCTCCACCCTGAGCTCCGCCCCGGCGACGTCGGCCAGGTCCCGGCGGATGTCGGCCACAACCTCGGCCGAGGGACGCAGGCGTTCTGTGTAGTCGTGGAAGACCAGGGTCAGCTCGGCCGTATGGGGTCCGGAGCTCCCACCACCCCCGGGCCCGACGAACCCTCCTTCGGCCGAGCCCACGTTGGTGACGACGTGCTCGAGGTCGTCACGGTACCGCTCCACCCGGCTCTCGACCAGCCGGGCCAACCGATCCGTCTCGCGGAGGTTGGTGCCCTGGGGACCGCGGATGCTGATGCGGGCCTGGTCC
>CAZIBA010000441.1:2795-3117 GCA_964536795.1 uncultured Planctomycetota bacterium
TCCGACTCGGGGAAGAACTCCAGACCTCCTCCTCTCTTGGCGTACACGACTGCCAGTGTCGCCAGCAGCCAGACGGCCAGCAGTAGGGTCAGGTAGCGGTGGCCCAGGGCGAGCCTCAGCAGTCGTCGGTACCCGCGGACAAACCAGTTGGGTTCACCGTCCTTCTCAGCGGCTCCTCCGCCGAATACGGAACACACCGTGGGACTGATCACCAGGGCCACGAAGAGCGAGCTGCTGAGGGTGATGATGAGAGTGATGGGCAGGTACTTCATGAAATCGCCTATGATGCCCGGCCAGAAGAGCAGGGGCGAGAAGGCTGCCA
>CAZIBA010000442.1:0-702 GCA_964536795.1 uncultured Planctomycetota bacterium
CGCGCCGTGCTGGAGAAGCACCCCGAGGACGCTCAGCTTCACTACGCAGCCGCCTGGTATCTCCCGGGCGAAGGCGGGCGGGCGCTGGCCCGGGCCATCGAACTTGACCCTTCCTTCGAGGTGGTGGCCGTAGCCCAAGAGGCTTACAGGTCTTTGGCCATGCCGGACAGGTACGAGGCGCTTCTTCGGCGGTTCGCTGAGCTTGACCCTGAGAATGCCTTACCCCACTACCTGCTTGCCGAACACGTCCTCTCCGTCGAGAAGGATGAAGCGGCCAGCCTGTCTTGTCTCGAAGTGGCGCTTTCCAAGCCAGACTTCCGCTCACACCACCAAGGGGATCTGGTTGCTCGGCTGAAGCTCTGGGACGAACTGGGAGCCAACCCTTCACTGAAGATGGCAACTTGGAGCCACAGACTTCTCCCGTATCTGACTCGTATGCGAGCGATGGCACGGAGCCTCGTCGAGCGGGGGACAGGGAAGGCCGCTGCCGGGGACGCAGCGGGCGCGCTCGCCGACTACGACAGGGTAAGTGCGATGGCTGGGCACCTGATGCTTGACAGGCCCCGCTACCTGATCACCACACTGGTCGCGCACAACCTGCTTCGCTTGGCTGCGGAGGCCCGCATCAGCGTCTACCAGGAGCAGGGCCGCCGCGCTGACGCCGCCGGCTTTCGCCGCCACCGAGATCTCCATCGTGCGCAC
>CAZIBA010000442.1:712-3107 GCA_964536795.1 uncultured Planctomycetota bacterium
GAACTGCTCGACAGTTGGCGGCCGTCAGAAGCGGTGAGAAGACCCATTGAGCCACTGGAGCCCCTGGCGATCGTGGCAGCCAAGCGGATGCAGTGGCCGGCGGATGAACTCCAGCGGGCGCTCGAAAGCTCGCCTGACTTCGCCCGAGTGGTCCAGAACGCCCGCGAGACGATGCAGCAGTACCTTGCTTCGCCAGCCTATCGAGAGGTCGTTGACCTTTTTCTGACGACCGCCCTCGACAAAGGGGAGGAGGCCGCTTTGGAGAAGGTGTGGCCGTACTACGACTCGGGTCCGCTGAGCCGACCCTTCGAGAAAGTGAAGGCTGCTGTCCAAGAGCTTGAGGAGGCGTACCCAAGCGTTCTACGCAAGACATCTGTCATCGCGTCTTTCGAACTCGCCGCTGCTGGCACACTCCGGAGCCTGGCTGCCGCCCAGTCGACCTTCGTCGCCCGCTGCATCGTGGATCAGGATGGCGACGGCGCCGGGGAGTACGGGTACTTCCAGGAGCTCGCCGGGGGCGTCGCCCCCAGAACAAGAAAGGTAGCGCTTGCCCCCGGCGAGATGTTCAGTGCCGTCTTTGGCCGGACGGACAAGTATGGTCTGGTGAAGAAGAACGGCTACTGCTACGTCCTCTACCTGCCCACGGCCGCCGGCCCGGCCACACGGGAGCGCGACGGCGCCGTCCCCCACACCGATGTGAAGAACGGCAATCCCCAGGAGACTCGCTGGATCGCCTACGCCTGGCCGGAGGAGTTTGGGGTGACGGGCCAGCGGGCCTTTGCCATCAACCAGCAGGCCGAGGTCTACATGTGTGAAAACGCCGACGGCCGATACAACGGGCCAGAGAAGATGCCCAAACCCGGAGCTGCCCTGGCCCCCAACGAGGGGCGGGAGCAGAACCTCGACTCGGGCTTCCCCGGCCCCGGCGCGAGAGGCTCAGACGGTCAGGAGTGGGTGCTGGCGGGGTCGCTTCAGCCTCCCCGACAGCCCCGGCAAGTCGAGCGCAGGCGTGGGGCGGAGATCATCCGGGGGATGAACGTCTACGAGACGGCTGCAGCGGGTACCCTGCGCAGCTTGTCGGCTGCGCAGGCCACCTTCGTCGCTCGCTGCATCGTGGACCAGGATGGCGACGGAGCCGGGGAATACGGCTACTTCCAGGAGCTGGGAGGCGGCGTGGTGCCCAGAAGTCGAGTAGCGGCCTTGGCTCCGGGCGAGGTCTTTTCACAATCGATGAGCCGGGCGGACGCCGGCGGCGTCGTCAAGAAGAGCGGCTACTGCTACGTCATCTACCTGCCCACGGCCACCGGCCCAGCAGTCACCGAGTCAGCGGGCTCGGTCCCCGCTGCCGACCAGAGAAAGGCCAACGCCCAGGAGACCCGCTGGATCGCCTACGCCTGGCCCCAGCACTTCGCCTCCACAGGCACGCATTGCTTCGTGGTCAATCAACACACGAAAGTCTACGTCTGTGACAACGCCGACGGACGATACAACGGACCAGAAAACGCGCCGAAGCCAGGGGCGGCACTGAACCCCCAAGCCCCGTCGCCGGAGAACCTGGACGCTGGCTTCCCCGACCCGAGCAGCCCGGCTTCGGACGGCCAGCACTGGGTCCAGGTCGAGTTCCCTCGGTAGTCTTAGGACCGGCTTCGAGCAGGAGGCACCGCCTCTCTCCTCTTGCCCACCGGTGAGCTCGTGCTTCGCAGCGAAGCGGGGCCGCTGCTTCGCAGAGAAGCATCGAGTCAAAAGCTCTTCTCGGGCAGCCCGTGCGGACATTCGAGACAAGGGAAGCTTGCAGGCGCTCGTGCGCTCCTCGGTAGCCAGGAACGTCGTGAGCCCCTGCCTGCGGTCCCCTATCAGCCGCGCGAGCCCTTCCCTATCATCGCCATAGCCCGGGCGTGCGCCTTCTTCCGAGCGCGGGCTATCCGGTCGTTGAACTGCTTGGTCGGCCACTGCCAGGTGAAGTCGAAGGAGTTGAACTCGGATGCGAAGTAGTTGGCGATGAAGGTCATCGTCTCAGGCGAGAAGTACTTCCGCGAGCTGGCCAGCGAGTATCCGGGGAGGAGGTTGTTGAGCACCTCCTTGGGTTGGCGGTCGATGACCGACGGGTCCTGGAGGACCTCCCAGGTCGAGAGCATCCTTCCCTTCTCGTCGAGGAAGTACTGGCCCCTGATGTCCAGGTAGGCCCAGCGACCGTTGACGTACGCCTCGGCTACGCCGTGGCCGCTCAGGTGCTTCCACTTCTTGTCGTAGCCACAGATGTGGCCGACGTAGCGCGAGGGGATGCCGACGATCTGCAGCAGCACGATGAGCACCCGCGCCTGCTCGTTGCACATCGAGCTGAACTTGTGGATGACGTCCTCCTCGGTGCCCCCGGCGAAGGGGTCGGTCGAGTGCT
>CAZIBA010000443.1:0-3098 GCA_964536795.1 uncultured Planctomycetota bacterium
GACGCCTGCCGGGCCGCTGAGGTGCCTCTCCAGCCCGAGGACCCGGGGCGCGCAGGCAAGGGGCTTGAGCCCCTTGTCCTTCGGCTGGGCGAGGAGGGGCGCGAGCTTCGCCTTCGCCGGGAACCGGCCAGCCGGTTCGCCTCCCTCTCTCTGGCCGGGGAGGGTAGGCTGCCCTGGCTGGGACGGTTCGCTAACTCCCTGCGTGAGCAGACGGCTGCCCTGCGCAGCGGTCGTTACTACTCGCGGGCGCTCATCTACCTCATCATCGGCTTGGCCTGCCTGACCCTCGCGGCGGTCCTCTTCAGACCTGAGCTCCTGGGCCTGATGAATGAGCCGGTGACGCCGACCACGTACTACCGTTGAGGTGACCCGATCAGACCTGCCTCACGGGGCTCTTCGACCGAAGTAACACAGCAACGCATTCGATGAGGGTTTGCGCGCACTCAAGGCATACCGTGTGGAAAAGGACAGGGACGAGCCCGTTCTGGAAGACATTGACGTGATGGTTTTCCGGACGCCGCACGGGTGCGGGCGGGAGGACCGATGCCACTGATTGTCGTTGAGGACCTGGTCAAAACGTTCCGGGTGGCCGAGCGTGCGCCCGGGGTGTGGGGTGCGCTGGCTGGTGTGGTGCACAGGCGATACCGCACGCTGACGGCCCTGGACCACATCTCGTTCTCGCTGGAGGAGGGCGAGCTTCTGGGTTACATCGGACCCAACGGCGCGGGCAAGAGCACCACGGTGAAGGTCCTCTCGGGCATCCTGGTGCCTGACTCGGGCCGGGTCGAGGTGCTGGGCCGGACACCCTGGAAGGACCGCATCGAACCGGTGCGCAACATCGGCGTCGTCTTCGGCCAGCGCACCCAGCTCTGGTGGGACCTGCCCGTCGTCGAGTCCTTCGAGCTGCTGCGCGACATCTACCGTGTGCCCCAGGCCCAATACGAGACGAGGCGCGACGAACTGGTCGGGCTGCTCGACCTGGCCGGGCTGTTGGACACGCCTGTCCGTCAACTGAGCCTGGGTCAGCGGATGCGCTGCGACCTGGCTGCTTCGCTCCTTCACGGGCCGAAGATCCTCTACCTGGACGAACCGACCATCGGCCTGGACGCGGTGAGCAAGCTGGCCGTCCGCGATTTCGTGCTCGAACTCAACCGCGAGCGGGGCGTGACCGTCATCCTGGCCACCCACGACATGGACGACGTCGAGGCCCTGGCCAGACGGGTGCTGGTCGTCAACGAGGGGCAGATATACCTGGACGGTACGCTCGGGGAGCTTCGTTCCCGGGTGACCAACGAACGCAGGCTTATCGTCGACCTGGAGCGTGAGGGCGACACGGTCCGCGACGGAGAAGCGGAAGTCATTCGCCAGGAGGGTCACCGGGTGTGGCTGCGCTTCGACCCGGAGCGTACCTCGGCGGCCCAGCTCATCGCCCGGGTCACGGCCGGCCACGCCGTCCGCGACCTTTTTGTGGAGAACCCGCCCATCGAGGAGATCATCGCCCGGCTCTACCGGGAGGCCGGCCAGTGAAGGCCTACGGGGCCATCTTCAGCGCGCGGTTCAGGACGCTGCTCCAATACAGGACGGCGGCGGTGGCCGGCTGCGTGACCCAGGTCTTCTGGGGCCTCATCCGGATGATGATCTTCACCGCCTTCTACGCCTCGACCTCGGCGACCCAGCCGATGACGCTCTCCGAGGTCGTCACCTACGTCTGGCTGGGTCAGGCCACGCTCCTGCTGGTACTCTTCCGGCCCGACCGCGAGGTGCGGGACATGATCCGCTCCGGGACCGTGGCCTACGAGCTGGTCCGGCCGGTTGATCTCTACCGGTTGTGGTACGCCCGGTCGCTGGCCGCCCGCACCGCACCGACGCTGCTGCGGATGATGCCGATTCTCCTGATCGGTGGTCTCTTCTTCGGTATGCGGGCCCCGGTATCGCTTGGGTGTGGCGGCCTGTGGGTGCTCTCGACACTGGCGGCGGTGCTTCTCAGCTCGGCCATCGGGACGCTGATGACGGTCTCCATGCTCTGGACCATTTCGGGGGAAGGGGTGAACCGCCTGACCATGGCGGCTCTGTGGATCCTGTCCGGCATCGTCGTTCCGCTGCCCCTCTTTCCCGACTGGATGCAGCCCCTGCTCAGCATCCTCCCCTTCCGGGGGATGATGGATACGCCCTTCCGCATCTACATGGCTCACATCCCGCCCGCGCAGGCGGCCGGGGCGATCGTGCACCAGTTGGCGTGGACGCTGGGCCTGGTGACGTTCGGGCGCTGGCTGCTGGCCCGGGCGACCCGGGCTCTGGTCGTTCAGGGAGGCTGACGATGGTGAACGCCCTGCGCCTCTACGTCCGCTACGCTAGCATCTCCATCCGCAGCCAGATGCAGTACCGGGCATCCTTCGTGATGCTCACCTTCGGGCACTTCGTCATCACCGGGATCGAGATCCTGGCCATCTGGGCCCTCTTCGCCCGCTTCAAGTCGCTTCGGGGCTGGCACCTGGCGGAGGTGGCGCTCCTCTACGGGCTGGTGCACGTCGCCTTTGCCCTGGCCGAGGGGGTAGGGCGGGGGTTCGACCTCTTCCCGGGCACGGTGAGGACGGGTGAGTTCGACCGGCTCCTCCTGCGGCCCGTGAGCACCGCCTTCCAAGTCGCGGCCAGGGAGATTCAGCTCATGCGCGTGGGCCGGCTGGCCCAGGGGTTGGTCGTATTGCTCTGGGCGGCGAGGGCGCTGGAAGTGCACTGGTCGGTCGACCGGGTCGCCCTGGCCGGATTCACGGTCCTCGGTGGCGCGTGTCTTTTCGTCGGGCTCTTCGTCATCCAGGCCACCCTGGCCTTCTGGACCACCGAATCGCTGGAGGCCATGAACACGGTGACCTACGGGGGTGTGGAGACGTCGCAGTTGCCGCTTTCCATCTACCGGCCCTGGTTCCGCAGGTTCTTTACCTTCGTGGTGCCGTTGGCCTGTGTATCGTACTTCCCGGCGCTGGCGATTCTCGGCCGGGACGACGTACACTTGGGGAGCCCGGCGTGGTTTCGCTGGTCGGCCCCGGTGGTCGGGGTGCTGTTCCTGGTGATGGCGCTCCAGGTCTGGAGGTTTGGCGTCC
>CAZIBA010000444.1:0-3095 GCA_964536795.1 uncultured Planctomycetota bacterium
AGCCGACACAGCAACCCAGGCCCGGCCCCGCGGATCGTCCTTCAGGCCCTCCTTGAGATGCAGGAAGCCCTCCTCGAAGCTGGCGATGCCGACGAGCCCGTAGGCAGCGCTCCGGAACACGTCGTCACCGGGCTGGGAGGTGAGCAGGTTGGCCGCTGGCCAGTCCTCCCAACGTACCGGGCGGACCGTCACCTCACCCGGGGCGTAGTACTTCTCCTCAAAGTCCTCTTCGCTGGCGTAGCGCATGTAACCCGAGCTGCCCGCGAACCCGCGGAAGCCGAAGCCCTCGTAGATGCGGTAGGGAGGCGACTCGTACCCCGTCCCCAGGAGCAGCACCCCACCGCCACGCTTCCTGAAGTCCTCCATCTGATGCTTCATCAGAAGGGAGTAGGCGCCCTTGCGCCGATGGGCGGGCTCGGTGTAGACGTGCCCCAGGATGCCCACGCGGTCGTGTTCGACGGTCATCACACCGGTGATAATCTCGCCACCGAGGTGGCCGACGTAGAAGTAGTTCTGGAGGTCGTCCGTCTCCCCGAGTATGGCTTTTCGGATGTGATCGAGCCAGATGGGGGGCTTGTGGCACAGAGACTTCTCGACCCGCTCGCCCCACTCCTCGTCCGGGGGCTGGACGCAGCCCACCTCCATCACCTCGCCGTTCTTCAGTGTTTCCTCATCGAACTTCCGGTACACAGCCGGTGCTCCTTGTCGTGTGGGTGCGCAGCCGCAGACACGCTGGCAACGTCGGGATGCTACTTGGCGACAGGGGCTGTGTCAACGGCGCAGGCGGGCGAAGGCGTCAGTCGGAGACGCCCTCCTCGGTGGCCCCGTGCTTGATGAGGACATCGGCCACGCTCGTACTGTTCTTCTCCCGGGCGGCCTGAAGGGGGGTGAGGCCGTCGAGGGCCTTGGCGTTGAGGTCGGCACCGTGCTTCAGCAGGAGCTCGACGAGCTGGGGTTCGTTGCAGTAGGCGGCGTAGTGCAGCGCGGTAAGGCCCTTCTTGTCGGTCGCGGCCACGTTGGCCCCGGCCTCCAGCAAGGTCTGGACGGCATCCACCACACTGCGGACGCTTGGTCCGCCGAACGTGGTTGCGTTCATGAGCGGGGTACGGCCCAGGACGTTCTTCGCCTCGACGTCGGCCCCGTGCTCGACGAGCAGCCGTATGCGGACGGGGTCCCTGGCCCGGTGGAGGGCGGCGGAGCCGTCGGCGAATCTGAGGTCCGGGTCGGCCCCGGCCTCGAGGAGCAGCTCGAGCACGGGGGTCCCGTCGGCCAGCCGAGCGGCCTCCATCAAGGCCGTTTCGCCCGTCGCCGTCTGGACGTTGGGGTCGGCGCCCTTCTCCAGCAGCAGTTGGGCCACCGTCAGGCGGTTGGCGGCGAAGTAGAGAGCGGTGCGTCCCCTGACGTCGGTGGCGTTGACGTCCACGCCCTCCTCGAGCAGGCGGGCGACGGCGTCCCGCTTGCCGTCGTCGGCCGCCTCGAGGAGCTCTTCCACCCGCTTATCGATGCCCAACTGATCCTTGAAGCCCATACGTGTCAGGGCCTGGTGGACGGCCTCCCGCACGTTCACGGGTCGGGTGTCTTTCAGTTCGAGGAGGGCAGGGGCTGCCTCCTCGGCCGCTGTCCCCATCTCGCCGAAAGCTTCGAGGACAGCCATCTTGCACCAGTAGTCGGCCTCCGGGTCCTGCAGGAGCTTCAGAAGAGCCGGCACGGCCGGTTCGGCCAGCGGACCGTATCGAGCCAGCACCTTGGCCAGGGAGGCCCGGAGCTCGTTGTCCCTGGTCCTCTGGAGGTACCTGATGAGGTAGGGCACGGCCCAGTCATCGTCTCGTTCGACCACGCGGGCCAGGCTCTCCGCTGCCAGCCTGCGGAACTCGATCGACGCCCGCGAGTCACCGAGGGCCTCCACCAGTTCGTTCACCCCACGTCCGTAGATGGGTCCCAGCTCACCCATGGCCTGGGCGGCGAGCTGCCTGGTCATCTCGTCCCCTCCCGTGAGCTCCTCGGTCAGGGATTCCAGGGCGAGGGAGTGGACGAGCTTGCAGAGGGCCTCGGCGCTGCGCACCCGCACCCGGCCGTCGGCCGAGCTGAGCTGGTCGTGCAGTATGTTCAGGGCCAGACGCCTCTCCCGACCCATTCTCGCCATTCCGTCGATGGCGTACTTTCGCACCGTCCAATCTTCATCGGTGAGCGCGACTTCGCACACCTTGCGGAGAACGTCCTCCCGTTCGCCCGCAAGCGCTGCCAATCCCAGCACCGCCCGGCAGCGGACCGCCGCCCCTTCCTCCAGGCAGTCGTAGAACACGGCCAGGACCTCACCGGTTTCCCTGGAAATACCGTGGACGGCCGCGGCAGCGGCCATGCGCACGAAGGGGTCCTGGTCGGTCAACGCCTTCCTGGCGTACGGCAGAGCGGCCCCCCCGTATTGAGAAAGCTGGCCTAAGGCCCGCGTGCGCGTTCCGGTGTCGGGGATCTGGAGCTGGGCCAGGAGCGCAGCCGGGACGCCGGCCATCTCGGGGGCTTCCTGGGGGGGCTGGCGCAGGCCGAGCTCTTCGAGCTTGGCCAGAGCGGTTTCCTGTTTGAGCTCCAGCCCGGTCAGCAGGCCCTGCCTGTCGCGTTCGAACGCGACGCTGTGGTCGCGGTCGGACTCCTGTGGGAAATGGAAGTAGGCGGAGCGGGCCCGTCCCTCGTCGTCGCGGACCACGACGGTGACCATCTCCCAGGCCTTCTCGGGCAGCCTGGGTCGTTCGCCGTCAGGGTACTCGTAGAGGTGTAGGTAGCCGATGTCGGTGACCTCCCACACCTGGGCCTCGACCACCCGGCCCTTCGAATCGTATCTGTACTCCGCGCTTTCACCGTACCCCTGGACGACCGAGACCAGGTGCCCATCCTCGTCGTACTTGCCCGTCCAGGCGGGCTCCGACGCCGTCTCGTCGATGGCGTGAACGATGTGGCCCGACCCGTCAAGCTGCCAGGTCCCCAAGGTGCCGCCGACCGCCTCAACGTAGCTGACCAGCGGGAACGCCGGCCGGAACACCCCGCCCCGGCTGCCCTGCCACGTCTCCTCGAGGATGACGCTTACCCTCTGGCCGTCGGAG
>CAZIBA010000445.1:0-337 GCA_964536795.1 uncultured Planctomycetota bacterium
AGCCCAACTCCTCCCAGGTCTCGAGGCAGTCTGAGAGGTATTGGTGGGCGCCGTCGGCCCAGCGCGTGCAGCCGAACTCCCCGCACCAGACGGCAACGTGGTACTTCCTGCGGAACTCAAGGGCGGGCTGCACGCGATCCCGGATGGTGTCCCTGTTCCACACTTCGGTCGGGGCCGTTTCCCAGAAGGCTTTGATGGTGCCGGGGTAGTGGAGGCCGCCGGGGTGATCCTCTGGCGTGGCCTTGAGAGTACCGGCCTTCCCGCGTTGGTGGGTGAAATCGAAGGGCGCGTAGAAGTGGAAGCTGTAGACGGTGTTGGGGTCGGTGGTCATCGGCTC